>CAYUJF010000006.1:16102-16937 GCA_964445015.1 uncultured Candidatus Saccharibacteria bacterium | reverse complement strand
AAAGTAACAGTCAGAGGGGAGGTGATGAAATTGGATGAATTAGTCGGCAAGGTAACCCACTTCTACGACAAGATCTCAGTCGCTATTATCAAACTCGACAAGGACATGAAAGTTGGCGATGCCATTAAAATCAAAGGTGGTACCAGCGATGTCGCCCTGACAGTCGAGGAGATGCAATTCGACCACAAGGCACTGGAGAGCGCCAGTACCGGACAGGAAATCGGCATTAAAGTACCCGAAAAAGTTCGAGAGGGTGATAAAGTTTATTTGGTCAAAGAGTAGGTGCGGCGGCGATAGATGAGAACGGCCAGTAGGAGCAATAACGATAATTGAAATCCTGCCATCAGGTTTCTTGTTGAGCTGTGCCAAGCGGGGGTGATTAAGTAATTAAAAGAGTAGTATTGCCAATCAAGGTATAATTTTAATAACAGATATATCAGTGTTAGAGTGGCCGGCGCCATATAGAGCCGGTTTTTTTGTAACTTTAAAAGATAGGCTCCTTGAGCGCCATAAAAAACCACCCAAAAAATGGCGCCGGCCGCCAGCCAAGTAAAGCCTTCCTCGCGCATTGCAAGCGGATAAAATATTAGCGCGCTTAAGCCAAAATAGGTGGCGCCAATCACTCCGAGGGCAAATATGTACTGGTTTGTCTCTTTTCCTGCGCTCACTTTCCACCACACATAGGCAAGAAGCGCCGGGTAAAGCGGGCAGATAATTATAATCGGCCATAGATAGAAAGGTCTTACGAAAATTTCGGAGTAGTCATAAATTAAGGCAAGACCTGCCCACATAATATCAAGTATAACCAATAACTTTATCACAGTTTCTTTATCAA
>CAYUJF010000006.1:10052-16092 GCA_964445015.1 uncultured Candidatus Saccharibacteria bacterium | reverse complement strand
CGCATAACATCAATATATCAAATTGCATCACTTTAAATCGTGCAGTATCAGCTTGATCGGCGAGGTGGTACAATACAGTTATAGGAGGCAGAATATGACACAACAGCATTCGGCGCAGAGAGTCGGAGTCTTTGTAGACGTCCAAAATATGTATTATTCGGCGCGCAATTTATTTAATAAGAAAGTTAATTTCGGCAATATTTTGAAAGAGGCTGTCGGCGACAGGCAATTGGTTCGAGCCATTGCCTATGTTATCCGAGCTGAGGTTGAACAAGAGAGAAACTTCTTTGACGCTCTGAGCAAGCAGGGTTTTGAGGTTAGAGCCAAAGATCTGCAAACATTCTTAGGCGGTGCTAAAAAAGGCGATTGGGATGTGGGCTTGGCTATGGATGTTTTAAAAATCGGTAACCACCTCGATGTTGTGGTGCTGGTTTCGGGAGACGGCGATTTTGTTGATTTGGTCCGTTACGTCAAAGAGGTGCTTGGATGTCGTTTTGAAGTAATGGCTTTTTCGGAAACGGTATCGGCAAAACTGATTGATGAAGTTCACCAATTTGTTGATTTAACCAAGGGGAAAGCAAAGTTTTTATTGACGGATTAATTATTTGCTATAATGGAGGGTGATGGAGAATAATCAGTCAGAAGAGTATATTAACGCCACTGAGAAGTTGACGCGGATGGTTGATAGATTGGACAGAGATTTCACATCGCGTCGCAGCTGGCACTATAGTTTGGGCCAGGGGCTGCTTCAGGGGGCTGGTATCGCCATTGGTGCAACATTGCTTTTTGTCGTTATCTTTTATGGCTTGATAGCATTGGAAAGTGCACCGATAATCGGTGATTTTGCAGGCAAAGTGGTTGACCAGTTATTTATTAATAAAGAGTTAACTCAATAACAAGGAGGAATGATGCCAGATACTACACCAGGGATGCCGGGAGCGTCCGGGATGCCGGGGGAACCGACACCCGAGGCCATGAATCCACCAGTTATGGGCGGCGAGACTCCGCCAGCACCTGTCGGGCAAGTTCCCGAACAGGTTGCACCAGATTTGGGACAGCCGCCAGTTGCGGGTGGCTTAGAACAACCAGCTAACATTGGAGAAGCAGCAGCGCAAGATATGCCGCCAGCTCCTGAAGCCACCGCACCAACCCCGCCGGCACCAGAAGGGGCAATACCTCCACCGGTTGATGGTGTTGGACCCGCTCCTGAAGCTCCGGCGGCACCGAAACCGGCAGCTGAAGCGAAGCCAGAAGAGGCAATGGAGTCACAGCTGGGTGAAAATATGGAAGGTGGCGCTGCGCCGGCACCAGTGGCGCCGGAAGCTCCTGAAGCTCCGGCAGAACCTACTCCTCCAGTTCCTGAGCCAGCTGCGGAAACACCGGCTTCACCAGTGGATACATCAGGCGAAAAATCATATGGTATCCCGTCCACTATCTCAGCCGGGACTGAACCAGGTACACAACCTGCGCCTGAAGCCATGCCTGAAGCCGCAGAGCAAGGCGAATTACGAGATCAGGTTGCTAAAATGCAAGCCGAACTTGATGAGCTGAAGAGGAAAGTTGATGCATCGACAACGGCAGAAGGTCTGCAGAAGGCAGCTTAGATTCAACTAAAAATTGATGAGCGCCCGCCCTGCCGTGCCACGTTCTACGTGGAGCTCGAATGGGCGGGCGCTTTTAGTTGCAAGGAGTTGTTCAGCTTTCATCTTGAACATTTTCTTTATGGTATAATAATCAAGAGATCCGGCAGTCGTGCGGATGGATATGAGTTATCGGAAAATGGAAAATAGTTCCAACACTTGTTTCCGTGCCTTTGTAACCACTATCTAATTTCTGGTTACTATTTTCCAGTTGTATAAGGAGTACAGTTGGCTAAAAGAGGTCGCAAACCCAAGGCTAAAGCATCGCTCGAAGCAAATGCCAATATTGCTCGAGAGGTGATGGCGGTAGTTTTTATCATCCTTGGCTTGGTATCACTTTTATCGATGTTTAATGCCGGCGGCAAAGTCGGTCAAGCACTCAAAGTATTTGGTTTTGACACTTTCGGCATTATTGGGGCTATTCTTCCGCTGCTCCTTATTCTTCTTGGGGCAGTCATGCTTTCGCCGCAGTATTTTTCCGAGCACAAAAGACAGGTAATTGGCGGATTTATCGGCGTAGTAATTCTGTCGGCACTTTGTGGCAGTGCTGGCGGGAAGGTTGGTATTGGCTTACTTCACCTGGTCCAATCTGGTTTCGGAGTTGTTGGCTCATACCTATTTTTAATCGCTCTCATGTTCCTTGTAATTGTTATCGGTTTCAGTGTACCTGCCGGTACCTTGTGGGAAAGATTGAATTTCTTTAACCGTGGTGATAAATTACCTCGCAATGTCAGAGTTATGGGACCGGGCGGGGAGAGCAATGAAAGAGTTTCAGTTTTTACCACCGTCAAAAGAAAAATTGGTTGGGGACGTCGAGCGGCACCGAGTCAAGACCAAATGCCGCTGCCGGTTGGAGCAGAATTTGCCGGCAAGCCGTGGGTCCCGCCATCAATCGAATTGCTCTCGAATGTTTCATCTAAACCCACTAGCGGAAATATCGCGAAGAACGTCGAAATTATTCGCAAAAAACTTGGCGATTTCAATATCGAAGCGATGTGAATGTCGGCCCAACCGTGACCCAGTATCAACTCAAGCCCACTGAGGGCGTAAAGCTTAACCAGATTACATCCAGGTCTGATGACTTGGCGCTGGCGCTGGCGGCTCACCCTATTCGTGTCGAAGCGCCTATCCCAGGCAAGGCGGCGGTTGGTGTCGAAGTTCCAAACAAGGTGACTGCCAAGGTGACATTGCGTCAGGTTATCGAAAATGAAAAATTTAAAAAACGCGATTCTAATTTAATGCTGGCCCTCGGTCTTGATGTGGCCGGCATGCCCATTACTGTTGATTTGAAAAAATTACCTCACCTGCTAATTGCCGGTGCCACCGGAAGTGGTAAATCGGTTTGTATCCATGCCATTATCACGACGTTTATTTTCGAAAATTCTCCCAAAGATTTGCGTTTCATTTTAGTCGATCCCAAGCGAGTTGAATTTACCGCCTACAATGGCATTCCTCATTTACTGACACCGGTTATAGTCGATGTCGATAAAACTGTTAATATTCTCAAGTGGAGCATCGCCGAAATGGAACGCCGTTTTCGCATTTTTCAAGATATGGGTGCGCGCGATTTGGAATCTTACAACGAACGAGCTAAAAAGGGGACAGCAACCCAAACTGCCGATGGTATTAAGCATGAGCCACTCCCGAACATCGTTATTATCATCGATGAGTTGTCTGACCTCATGAGCCAGGCTGCAAACGAGGTGGAAGGCGCCATTGTCCGCTTGGCACAGATGGCACGCGCCACTGGCATCCACCTAATTATTGCAACTCAACGTCCGTCAGTGAACGTTATTACAGGAATAATTAAAGCCAACGTGCCAGCTCGAATTGCATTTGCAGTAGCGAGTCAGGTTGACTCAAGAACTATTATTGACCAATCCGGTGCCGAAAAACTGCTGGGGTCGGGAGATATGCTTTACTTAGGCGGCGAAACAACAAAACCAAAACGTGTCCAGGGAGTATTTTTAAGCGATAAAGAAATCCGTGATGTGACAGAATTTTTGAAACGAGGCGGACAAGCTATTTATGACCAATCAATCTCAGAATTTAAACCCAAGGGAAGCCATGCGGGCGATGGCGGCGAGGCGGAGGATTCGATGTATGACGAAGCTAAAGAGGTGGTGGTCCGCGCCGGCAAGGCCTCGGCATCACTTCTACAACGTCGTCTCAAAGTCGGTTATGCCAGAGCGGCTAGACTACTCGATATCCTTGAGGCCAACGGAGTTATTGGGCCGGCTGAAGGCGCCAAGCCGCGCGAGGTCTATCTGGATTCAATTGAAGTCGAATCCACCGAGGCGCCCAAAGAGGATCTTTCAACCAGCGCCTACGGTCCGGTTAAATACGAAAGTTATAGCGCCAGCAATCAACCCGAGCCGGCGAGCCAAGGAGAAGGAGCGCCATCTCAGGAAAGCGCATGGCCATCGAGCGTGCCGCCGCCTTCTGCGCCGCCTCCAAAAGTGGAAGAACCACACACCACTGAAGAAACTTCGCAGGAAGAAGAGACTACCAAGGAAAATCACGACGCTGCTGAAGAAACATCACACTCCAATGAAAGACCGCCGGCCGAAGAGGAGTACTCCCACGCAGAAGGCGGCGAACATCACGAAGATCAAGGCAATAAGCCCAAAGAACCGGAAGAAAAAATCTTTACCAAAACCCACGAAATCAAATAAGTTCTATTGACTTTTGTTCTCGATTAAGGTATATATACTGCGTAGGGCGTCGGAAGTTTCAGCCACTAGCTCGACTGCACCGGCGCAAGTGCTGTTTCCTTTCCCTCCCGGGAGAAGCGGACCCCCAAGTCCGCGCAGCACACCTTCCGACGCCCTACACTACCCCTTCAGCTCAGCGGCGTCCGATCTCATGGACGCCGCTTTCTCGTACTAAAGGCCTTGACTTGCATTGTATTGTGTGGTAAAAATACTGTGTAGAGCGCCGAGGGCAGCAATCGCTGGCCCCGTTACGGGCCGAGCTGAGAACCCCCCATCCCCCGCGATGCCCTCGGCGCTCTACGTAGCCACACACACCGGCGCCCCGACTTTGTCGAGGGCGCCGTTTCCCGTATATGGGCATCGTTATGTAAAATCTAAATATTTAGTAATTTTCCTCCTCTTCACATCTGGCTCAATAAAAGTTAACTTAGTAATATGAGTGCTTTTAAACGACGCAAAGTTCGGTCGCAGAAAACAGTTGGCCAAAAATTGGCTCAGGCGCGCCGGCGCCAAAAATTATCATTAGACGATGTTGAAGAAGCGACCAGAATTAGAGCCCGATATTTAGAAGCCATTGAAAGAGATGATTACCGTCATCTGCCATCATCGGTTTATCTGGTTGGTTTTTTATCAAGCTACGCTGAACTCTTAGAATTATCGCCCGAAGAGATTATTAAGCAATATAAGAAAGAAAGAGGCGCTCAACCGGACGCTCGGAAAAGCGCTACGGTGAGACCCATCGATGAATTAGATAAGCAAAAATTTGCCATTACCCCCAAAACAATAATTTGGGTTTCGGCAATTTTGACTGTGCTGTTACTTTTCGGTTACCTTGGCTGGCAGTGGAAGAAATTCAGCTCACCGCCGCCGATCGAGATTTTATCACCCAAAACAGAGGAAGTCTCAACTGATAAAATTATCCTCAAAGCTGTTACCGCCGAAACTGCAGAGGTATCTATCAACGGCCACACTATTTCGGTGGACGATAGTGGTAACTTCAAACAGGAAATTGGATTGCGTCGCGGTGTGAACACTATTGAAATTAAGGCCAAAAATCGTATTGGCAAAGAAACAGTTAAGATTCTTAAGATTTATGCAAGTTTTTAAACGTAACTAATAAATAAACAAGGAGAGTATTATGGGCGAAGAAACGGATGGTAGGAAACGAGCGCTAGAATCAGCGTTGGGAGCAATTGAAAAACAATTCGGTACCGGCGCCATAATGAAAATGGGGCAGTCAACTCACTTGAATGTCGAGGCGATTTCAACCGGCTCGCTGGGACTGGATATCGCCCTTGGAGTTGGTGGCGTGCCACGAGGTCGTGTGGTAGAAATTTACGGACCGGAATCGAGTGGTAAAACCACACTGGCACTAAATGTCATTGCTGCTGCCCAGAAAAAAGGTGGCATGGCCGCCTTTATCGACGCCGAGCATGCTTTCGACCCGGAGTACGCTCGTAAAATTGGTCTCAATATTGAAGAACTGTTAATTTCGCAACCTGATACCGGTGAGCAAGCCCTTGAAATCGCCGAGACATTGATACGGTCCAACGCTCTGGACGTGGTTGTTGTCGACTCGGTGGCCGCGCTTGTACCACGCAGCGAGATAGAGGGCGAGATGGGCGAATCGAGCATGGGCGTGCAGGCGAGGCTCATGAGCCAGGCGATGCGTAAAATTACCGGTGC
>CAYUJF010000006.1:0-10042 GCA_964445015.1 uncultured Candidatus Saccharibacteria bacterium | reverse complement strand
TGCACTGTCGCGCTCCAAAACCGTTGCAATATTTATCAACCAGCTACGAATGAAACTTGGTGTAATGTTCGGCAATCCCGAAACCACAACCGGTGGCATGGCTCTCAAGTTCTATGCGTCGGTAAGAATGGATATTAGACGCATCGAGCAGCTCAAAAGAGGCGATGAAATAGTCGGCAACCGCGTGCGAGTTAAGATTGTCAAAAACAAAGTGGCGCCGCCATTTCGTCAAGCCGAGTTTGACATAATGTACAACGAAGGCATTTCCGAGGCGGGTGAAATCGTCGATATGGGCGTGCAATACGGCGTTATTGAAAAATCAGGCTCGTGGTTTACATTACCCAAGAAAGAGGGACAAGAAGCTGACAAGCTGGGCCAGGGCAAAGATGCGGCTCGAGCACTTCTTAAAAAAGATAGTAAATTGCGTGAAAAACTCAAAAAACAAATTTTAGTGGCGATAAAAGAAAAGCAAAAAGAAAAAACCGAATAAAACCACTGGCCCACCTCGTAGGTGGAATGGTTAAATTGCTCTCTAAGGTTTGCTGAAAAGTTGTAATTATGTTACAATATTCTTCGCGTTGCTCGCCTGCAACGCAGAGAGGGTGTCACTCAAAGATGGAACGGCAGGAACCAGTAATCCCGCTCGTCTGGGCGGTGATGTTTGTCCTTTCCTTCAGCGGGGTTCGGCGAGGGTTCTCTGTGCGCTCAAACGGCCACCTGTGGGCCCTTTGGAGGGTCCAACGGGAATCGCTCAACGGCCTTTTCGGTCACCGAGCATCTCCCGAGGTTCTGGACGAAGCGATCCGTGACCTCATTGGTCTTGGAGCTCTTCGGAGCGATGTCGCCGACACGTCCGAAATGCACATCTTCGACCCCGCCCGATGTCGCCGAGAACTTCGGGAGAGGTACCCTACTCGTATCGGCGAAGCACTCCGCCTTGCCCGGCGGTTCACCGAGATCATGGCGGCATCTCAGCAGTCTCTCGTCGCCGCATGAGCACACCTCACTCGCACTGCCAAAGCCCGTCGACCCCGTCGTTCGGGCTTTTTGGTAACATAATCCCATGGAAGCAAAAAAATACGCCTTATGGCTTCTCGGAAAACGGGCCTATACGGTTAAGAAATTAAGAGAGAAATTAGAAAGCAAGCAATATCCTAAAAGTGATATCGATGCGACTCTCAAGTTCTGTATCGACCATAAATTTTTGAACGATGTTGAATACGCCAAAAATTTTATTAGGGCTCGCGACGCCCTGCGGCCGCGCGGCCGCCGCGTCCTTCAAATAGAATTAATAAGGAAGGGCGTCGCGAGCCCCGATATCGACAAGGCTTTCGAAGACGAAGAAGTGTCAAATCGTGACGAGAAGGAACTGGCAAATCGCATCGTCGAGCGCAAAAGCAAGCAATGTGCTACATTAAATAGAGAGGTGGCGTACCGGCGGCTCTTTGGAACACTGGCGCGCCGCGGATTTAACATCAACATAATCAAAGAGGTGCTCAATGATTACTTTAAAAAAACCTAAATTGAAAGACAGGGATACGAAATTGGTGGTGACTATCGGGCCATCGACCAAAACCGAGCGCAGCATTCGTGCCCTAATTGATGAAGGCATGGACATTGCTCGATTTAATTTTTCCCATGGATTTTATGAAGAATATGCTCACTGGGTGAAAATTATTCGCAAGCAGGCGCGCCGCGCCGGTCGCAAAGTCGAAATCCTCGGCGACTTGCAAGGTCCGCGACTGCGCGTTGGGGCTCTGCCCAAAACCGGCCGTCATTTGCTGCCACGCCACAAAGTCCTCGTGCAATTTACTGACCGCGATGCCAAGCCCACCGGCCGCAATGTCATTCCGATTTCCGGTTGTGAAGCCGAGTGCAGCAGTCTCAAAAAGGGCGATACCATTATGCTTGATAACGGCAACATTGAACTTATTGTTACAAAACCAGGGAGCGATGGATTGTGGTGTGAAGTCGTCAATGGCGGATTGATTTTACCTAATAAGGGCGTCAATATTTCATCGCTCATGCTCGAAGATAATTTTACGCCCAAAGACGAAAAAGATCTGGATTTTATTCTGGAGCAAAAACTCGATTACATTGGCTTGAGTTTTGTGTCGAGCGAACAAGACATCAAACGCATTAAGGAAAAAGTCGATGGCCGCGCGCAACTGGTCGCTAAAATTGAGCGCCGTCAGGCCGTCGAAGACTTTACCGACATATTGGAAGCTACCGACGCCGTCATGGTTGCGCGCGGCGATTTAGGTATCGAGATCCCAATTGAAAAAGTACCGCTGGTGCAAAAGCGAATTATCCGTCGCTGTAAAACATCACACAAATTTGTTATCACCGCCACACAGATGCTAGCCAGTATGGCCTACCAGCCGCGACCGACTCGCGCCGAAGTTAGTGACGTCGCCAACGCCGTGCTTGATGGCACCAGTGCCGTTATGCTTTCCGATGAAACGGCTATGGGCAAATATCCCATCGAAACCGTGCGTATGATGCGCAAGATCGTCGAAGAAACTGAAGAATTTGCCAAAACCCAAGAGCTCAAAGCGCTACTCTAAATAGTTAAAAGTATAAGGTAGAAAATGGAAAGTAGAAAGCGATAGTTCGTCGCAATTGTTGTTGGTACGTTATTAATTTAAATATGGGATAATACACTAAAGGAGTTAAATGGCATTTAAAAAGAATCAGAAGGCAGGGGTTGGGCAGTCGAAAGTGGCGAACACTCTTGCCATCGTCATCTCAATCATCACCATCGCAACCATTGTGCTTGGGTTGTGGCTCAAAAATCCATACTGGATTATTATCGGCATCATCCCCGCGGCAATTTATGAAGCGTGGCGGACGGAGGGTGTGAGTACCAAGGCCGCATCGATTGCCATCGCCAGTCTTGTCGTTTTAGAAGTATTAGCGATAATAGGTTGGGTCAGGTTTAACTTGGCAACGATGCTCGGCATGAAAGATTATTACTTGGGCGGATATTTAGTACCCTTGGGCGATATCGTTTCCATTTTCCCCATAGCCACCGTCATATTATCAATTCTCCTCGTGCGTCGAACCTATGGTCCCTATACCAAATGGTTGGCGATACTGCTGATTGCCAGTTCAATAGCACTTTTGTACGTGGTGAATAAATCGATAATTCCTGAACTCCTGCGCCAGGGCGCCAGCTCCTCATACCGCTGGCTGTATTGAGTATCTTAATCGAGTCGGACGAATTCGAAGCCCGCTGCTTTTAGTTCTGGAACGGCCAATTTATAGCCCTCGGCCGTCTGGCCTTCGGGGTGATTCATGTGGGCGATAACCACTTCGCCGCCTTTGGCATTGTTTAATTGAATCTTGACTTGCTCGGCGGAGTTGGTCGCGCCGGCATCGCTGTTAATAGAAAAGTTAACCACTTTTTCCTTTAAGGCTTCGGCGATCTGCGGACATATTTCGTCGGTATAGGCGGTGCCGGCGCGAAAGTACTTTGGTCTGCTGCCGGTTAGCTCAAGGATTTTTTGTGCGTTGTCGTTTATTTCATCATAAACCGCCCCGACGCTATCGGTGCCTTTAATGCCATAAGCCTCGCGGCCGTTAACAGAACAAGGTAAATGCAGAGTGCCATGGTTGGCGATGGTAAACAGCGGGTTGTTGGCCAATTCTCGAAAAATGGCCGGGTTGGCATCGATCCATCGGCTGTTAATAAAAAGAGTTGCCGGAACTTTCTCAGCAATTAAATAGTCGATTAATTCCTTGTCGTAGCCATCGCCGCCTGAGCCGCCGCAGGCATCAAAAGTCAGTGCAATTTTCTTATCCGACTTCGCCGAAGGCGAAACGGATAATCCTCCCGTAGCTTCCTGAGCAGAGGGGGATGCTTCAACGGCATTTAAAGTAGTTTTGACGCCATCGGAATCCAAACCCCACTGGCGCGGTACCAAATCTTTGAAACGGGCGATAATATCGTCCCTAGTTGCTACCGTTGTCGAACTCGAAGACGTCGTTGTGGTGGCTGATGTGGTGTCTTTTTTCTCTTCCGATGACCAAATTATTACGAAAGTGGCATGGATTATGGCCACGGCAACGGCCACAACCGCGATCCACGGGTGGAGTCGAAATGGCACAATGTTAATCTTTTTCTCGTGTAGAAATGCAATGGTGCCTGCCGCAATAAACAGGATCAAAGTGGTAATCCCCAAGCCTTCAATTAGTCCTTCCGAGATCCATTCCATATCGCCCCCAAAAAAATATATTACTATCTCTATTTTACCCTAAAATCTTCTTGAAAATGCGTCGATTAATTCTTTATTAACTAAATCGATATCGTCTAACAACTCTGGGTACCATGGTTGAGCGGTGGCATTTATTTTTAAATATTCCTTTAATTTCTCAACCGGAATATCCAATTTTTTCAACAACTTATATATTTGTTGGATGTATATTGTTAGCTTCTTTTTTCTGTGCCTTGATAATTTAAAATAACCACCGGAATCGGTTAGAATTCTTTGAGAAGTTCGGATACTTTCAGTCAGCAGATATGCCAATTTCTCATCTTTAATTTTTGCGTCATTGTATATTTCTGTGTAGATAGGCTTTATGTGGTCGCATTCGCGGACATGCTTCAAATTGTTAACAAGCAAATTTATTCTTTCTAGTCCGAAGACTGTTATGCTGCAACTATTTTCCCACTGTTTGATATCGGTGATCCTACCTTTACCGAAAATCGGTTTCCAAAGAAAATGTTCGATAGTGCCGATGTCAAGTAATCTGCCTGTAGTTTTGTATAATATTTCTGTTCTATAGCCCCATGGCGTGGGCTTATAGATATGTAATGCTAAAAAAGTATCTCTGGTCTGATCTTTTTGAATATTTTTTTCCAAAACACCCAGCTGTTTCCAAAGCGCAATGCTTAAATTATCTGGTTCCACTTCTTTGTTGATTTCGTATTTTGATTTTGTGACGTTCTTGATGTCGCCACCAGCGAAGCATTTGACAATTATTTTCCGAGGATCGAGATTCAATTCTGAGGTTAAAAATTTCCAAGCTTGCTCGATTAATCGCTTCGTTTTATCTTCGGCACCCATTGTTGTCGGATCGCAAAGACATACACCGGCCATGTCAAACAAACCAAGATACATGTTGGAGTTATTGGTCAAGGGAATTAAATAATGAATGAAATCTTCGATCCTGATACATGGCTGGATTTTTGAATAATGTAATAGGTGCTTGATGCTTATTAGTGATCCAAACTGTTTTGCCATTTCCGGTTCGGAAAAACTTAGGTTGAAATTGCCGGGGAAACTCTCATTAATAACAGAATATTTATCATATTTCTTGATATCTCCAGTAATAAAATGTTTGTCGAATAGTTGCCTTAGCTCGGAATGTTTCATGGTTAATATTGGATGGACTTTGGTCACTATCTATCGTAGGAGGCCGATTTATCCATCCTTTCAATTTACAAATATATTATATGCAAATTACGTATTATTGCCATTGAATTTCATTTATTGTTATAGTACGTTTAGGAACCTGCTGAAAACAAAGCAGGACGACCACTCGGAGGGAGAGTGCTGCAATGGAGCAGGCCGAAGTCACGAGAGTGCTTGAGGCCCTCGGCAAAGGCAAGAGGCTCAAGCTCACGCTCAAGCCTACGGCGAGTCCGAATATCGCCAATCTGCTACTCGACATGGACGAGAAGAGTAATCAGATCAGGCTCGAGCCGCCCGACATCATCTGGCTGGAGCAAGTCGCCCAGAACGGGGCATGGCAAAATGGCCCCGGTGGCATGAGCCTCGTTGTGACGCCAACGAACCACTTCGGCAAGGAGTATGTGACCGTGTTCGTATCGGCGGCCCTCGAGGCGCTCGAGGTCGTCACCACGCCAGCCGTGCCGCTCGCGGTCATGCAGGAGCGAGTCCAGCAGGCGGTCGCCGAAGCCATTCATGAAGGAGGCTCGAAGAAGCTCCAGCTGACATTCAACCGGGAACCGCCTACTGGCCGTGCCCACATCTTGTTGACCATGTCAGACCTCGGGGTCATCCGGCTGGAGGAGAGGGACCAGGAATCCCTTGAGCGGATCGACGAGCGAGAGAACTGGGATGACCACCGGACATGCACCGTCACCGTCACCGGTCCGGAAAGGATCTACTGCTACATGGCAGTACTCGCCGGGCATCTCGAGGCCATCGAGGTCGTTCCCGCCTGAGAGCGGCGCACCACGACACCGAGCCCCGCAGGACGCACACCGTCCCCGGGGCTCGCACCATATATCTATGAGTTCACAATCAATTTGAATCTTTGAGTTATTTTTCCGTCAACTTCAACATCTTCTAAGAACATTTTTTTGGGGCGATAGGCAGCGGCAAATGGTATAAAGGTGGATACGAACCGATTGTTTCTAGAGAACTATTTGATGCTGTTCAGAAAAAGATGACAATTGCTCCGAAATCAAAACCCGGAACCAAGCGGTTTGATTTTACGAGGATGCTTAAATGTGGAGCCTGCGGTTCCGGTATTACTGCTCAAGAAAGAATAAAGCGCCTGAAAAGTGGAGCACTAAAGCGTTATGTCTATTATCACTGTACCCAATTCAAGAATTTTGATTGCCACGAGCCATATATAAGAGAAGAGACACTTATCGAGCAACTCACCGAGCTATTAAAGCAAGTTCCTATCAGTGAGATAAAAACCAAGCCGATTCTCAAAATAGAACTCGATAAATTTATGATGATTCACAGAAGTATCCAGGATCGAAACAATCAACCCGAAACTGAACCGGAGTTCAATCTTACCAGCTTCATCCATTACATATTTCAAGAAGGAACAAGAGAACAAAGGAGAGAACTTGTCAGTTGTGTAGATTATAAGATTTACATCGAGAACAAGAAAGTATTTATCAAAGGATAGTTCATTACCAAATCTTGAAAAATTTAATCGATTTCTCCACCAAGGTAGATATCTTTTATTTTTTCATTGTTGAGGATATCTCTGCCACCCTCGAGAGCAATCTTGCCGTTTTCTAAAACGTAAGTTCGGTGTGCGATCTCAACTGCTTGTCTTGCGTTTTGCTCGACTATCATTATCGAAACGCCCTCTCTGTTTATTTCCAGAATCTTATCAAAAACTTCTTTCATGGCTTTAGGCGACAAACCTAGGGATGGCTCATCAAGTAAGAGGAGCTGTGGTTTTTGGATTAATGCTCGAGCAATTGAGAGTATCTGCTGCTGACCTCCGGATAATGTTGAGGCATTTAGGTTTCTTTTTTCTTTCAGAAAGGGAAATTTTTCAAAGATACTGCGAATATTGTGTCGGGTCACTTCTTTATCCTTTAAGGCAAATGCTCCCATTTCTAAATTTTCTGCAACTGTCATGTCGGAGAAAACCTGTCTGCCTTGTGGTACAAAACTGATTCCATTGTCAATCAATTCATGGGTAGGGAATTTGGTAATATCTTTTTCCTTATAAATAATCTTGCCCCCATAGATATCTGCTAAACTAAAAATACTTTTTAGAATAGTTGATTTTCCGGCGCCATTCGGACCAATTATGGCAACGATTTCTGTTGGCTTAACTTCGATGTCAACTCCATGCAGAATTTCCATGCCATTGTAGCCAGATTGTAATTGTTTAATTGTAAGCATTATGACTTAATTATAAATTATTCATAACAAAAAGCCCAGATTAAACTGGACTTTTTGTTTTTGTCTTCATAATCACGCAATACAGATTCGATTAATTAGAGTACTTTACCCATCCTTTGTTTGTATACTGTTGCAGATAAGCATTTCTGCTGGAATTTCCGTTGCTATCAAAGGATAATTTACCTCCAGCACCTTCGATATTTGTCTTTCTTAAATTGTCTGCAATCGTTTTCGTACTGGCATTGTCACCACTTTTTTCAATTGCTTCTGAAAGCGCGTATATATCATCATACGTGTAAGCAGCATCTCCTACGAGATCTTCGTTATATTTGTTCTTATATTTCTGCGTGAATTCCTTTGACTTATCGTTATTCTCGCTTACTGCGTACCACGCATCTATCGTTTTCATTTTAGCAAGAGTATCGGACAGGGTCTGATACATGAATGGAAAACCATAAGTGGTTGTACCCGAGAATAACTTTTTGTTATCAAGGCCGAGTTCGGCAATTTGTTGTGTCGCCTTCGTTGCTTCTGCCCCGGGAAATGCATACATCAATATGCCGTCGGGATTATAATTCTTAATTTTTGTGAGTTGGGTTTTGAAATCTGTATCCCCAAAGTTAAACCTTTCAGTCTGTATGTTTATCGCACCAGTTTCTGCCAAAAGGCCCTTTGTGAAAAAATCATAATCCGGGTAGTTTAATGCTAGAATGCTTAACTTGTTGATACCCTCATTTTTGATTGCTTTACCTATCGCCGTTCCCTGATCCTGCATATCCCAATAATCACGAAAAACATAATTTCCTGTTCCTATCCTTGAAACTGTCGCACAAATATCTATTACCTGAGCTTTTTCCGCAACCGGGGCAGTCACCTGGCAGGGAGCTGAGTTTGAAGTTAATATATATTTTACCTTATCTACATTAATCAGCTTATTGACAGCAGTTAATGATTTAGCAGCATCTGCCTGGTCATCTTCAAACAGAAGTTCTAATTTATGTCCATTAACACCACCGGATTTATTTATTTCCTCAACGGCCATCTCCGCCCCTCTTTTATATTCGATACCATAGGAAGCCATGGTGCCCGTAAGAGGATAGGCCGCCCCGATCTTGATAGTATCCTTTGAAGATTTGTTACCTTGCCACCAAACAAGACCGCCAACAACTACAATCAATAGGACCACTATTCCGACTGGTATCCACCACTTAGGTTTGGGTTGATTATTCTCCATAATTCCTCCTGAAATAAATCTTTAGTTTATTTACCTATATATGCCTCTAAAACCAGAGGGTTGTTCTTAACCTCTGTTGGCGAACCTTTTGCAATTACTTTGCCTGCGTCCAAAACTATTATATCATCAGCGACCTTCAAAGTAAAAGTCATATCATGCTCAATTAATAAAATAGTCTCTCCGTGGTTTTTTAAATCCAACAGGATATCAGAAATGTCCTTTTTTAATTTCGGGTTGACGCCGGCGACAGGCTCATCGAGCATTAAAAGCTCGTGGGGGTTAAGAATGGTTCTTGCTAATTCAACTAATCGTTTTTGGCCAAAGCTTAAATCACTTGCTTTTTTGTCTTTAACTCCACTTATCCCAACTCTTTTAAGCATATCCGCAATTTTTTCTTTTTTATCATTAGTAATTCTATTAAAACCAAATAGATTTTTCCAAAATCCCATATCTTCATTGTCGAGAGATAGCAAAAGGTTATCTTCAACGGTAAGATTCTTGAATAATCTTGATTGCTGAAAAACTCGCGAAATACCCAAATTTGATATTTGCTCAATGGAGTTATGGGCTATATCGTGATCTTTAAATACTATCCTTCCCGTATCGGGTCTAATAATGCCGGAGATCAAGTTGAAAACTGTTGTTTTACCAGAACCATTTGGGCCAATTAAGGCAGTTATTTTCCCTTTTTCAATTTCAAAATTGCAATCATTTACTGCTTTAACTCCACCGAATTTTTTAGATAAGTTTTCTATTTTAAGCATATTCATTCCAGGTCAATTTTCCCGTAGAATCCTCTTGGCATATAATTTAAAATCCAAAGTAGAATGATAGCATAAAGCATTTGTCTTGCCGGACCAATGATTGATGATGGAAAACCAATAAAACGTAATGGTTCAGGCAGGAGAACGATAAAAATTGTTGCCAACAGAGTTCCGGGAAGTGAAACCAAACCACCAACTATGACAATTACCAAAATGGGAATTAATTCCATAAAGCTAAAAGACGAAGGATCAACAAAGGTGATGTATGATGCAAATAGACTACCAGCAATGCCGGCAAAAAGAGCAGAAACGGTTAGAGTAATACTTTTAACATTAAAAGTGTTTTTACCAAGCGAATTAGCAACTAATTCATCGTCTCTAGTCGCTTGGATTAACTTTCCAAACGGCGAGCGAGT
>CAYUJF010000005.1:0-18935 GCA_964445015.1 uncultured Candidatus Saccharibacteria bacterium | reverse complement strand
CATTCGACTCGTCACGATGATTCGTGACTCGCTCATGGCTTTCAGCCGACAATAGAGAGTCGAATGTCCTGAGCGTAGCCGAAAGACCATAGATGTTTTTTGTCTATATATTAAGAACATATAACAACAAGTTTTATACCGGACATACGAGTTGTCTCGATCGCAGAGAGACAGAACATAGACGTAACTGGCATGGAGCAAAATATATTAAAGATAGTGGTGAAGATTTTAAGATAGTACATGTAGAAAAATTCCCTGATCGTGCTTCTGCGATGAAGCGCGAAAAACAAATCAAGGGTTGGTCGAGGGCAAAAAAACAAGCGCTTATAGATAATGATTTTTTGAAGCTGAAAAAATTGGCAAAAAAATCTGGGCTTGTAGACATTGCATGAATCCCAGCTTGTGCCGGGATTAAATAATAGATGTATAATGATCTTGATAGATTGGTATTTACCTGAAGGGAGGAGGTGGTATCAATGGCTAAGATGAGCCGATCGACAGCGGTGAAGCAAGCCAGAGCCGGAAAGGATATGGGAAAGAAGGGTAAGACTTTCAAGAAGATAGCGGCGAAAGCTGCCAAGCAATATGGTAGTAAGGAAAGAGGCCAAAAGGTCGCTGGCGCTGCCTTTTGGAAAAAGCAGAAAAAAGGGACGCTTTAAAACCGGATATGGTACTATATTAGTAATATGAAACAGATTTATTTATCTGCAACTGTGTTTTTACTGTGCGTTGTAGGCATAATATTTCTCAAACTTGGAATCAATAATCCATGGCTGCTTTTGGTGCCAGCTTTTTTAATACCTGTATCTCTCGCTCTCGTTTCGATATTTATCCAAAAACTATGGGTATACGGGGCACTTGCCCTGCTTGTATCAGTCGCTCACGTACTTATCTTGGGTATTGAGCCTATCACAATATTATGCGCTCTTTTATGGTTTTGCGTGATAGTATCTTTGCCGCCAATGGTACAAAAAGATTTGTCGACACGTCTCAAGCTAAATATTATAGAGGTTGCCAGACGACCGGTTAAGTGGGTGTTATTTTTAATCGCGGTTAGTTATGCCGTGTTATGTTTTTATCGTTTTTCTTCCAGCGACGTTGTCAGTAAAATGGCAGTCGCACCAAAATTTGAGCTCCAAGTCATAGAGTTGTCATATCCGGAAGTAAATGCCAGTACGACTGTGAACCAATTTGTCAATATTGTAACTGGCAACGACACTGATAAAACCGTTGACGCTGCCACGCGTCAGGAAGTATTATCTAAACTCGGTGTCGATGGCACATATTCCGGAAGCGAAAAAATAGCGAACGAGAATGAATTGCTCTATTCGTTTGTTGGCGGTAGATTACAGGAAGCTCTAGGGCGTTTCGACGAGATAGTCCCACTTCTTATGGCGCTACTTGTCTGGCAGGGTCTTGTTCTAATAAGCTATATAATTTTAGCCTTGCTTTTGGCGATAGTTTTTGAGATATTCTTAGTCCTAATCAAATATAAGTTTGCCGAAGTGGTAAGCTACGAGGCACGCAAAGAAGAAATCCGTTTATGATAATGCACTTGGATATAGAAACCTTGCCTGCCGGCCCCGAGCACGAGCCGGTTATGAAAGAGCTCTACGCAGCCTATTTAAAAAAGCACAGCGGAGCGGGAGCGCGTGATTTTGATACTTTCGTGGCGTCAACTTCTTTCGACGGTGCTTTCGGTAGAATCCTCTGCATTGGCTATGCCTTAGACGAGGAAGAGACAAAAGTTATTTATAACGAAGACGAAAAGGAAATGCTTAAGGAGTTTTGGCGGATCGCAGAGGGAATTGATCTTTTTGTCGGCCATAACGCATTCGACTTTGACATGCCATTCATTTGGCAGAGATCGATTATCCTTGGAGTCAAACCGACCAAGATGTTTTCGTTTAAACGCTTCTCGCGTAGTGAAATATTTGACACCATGCAGGAATGGAATCTGTGGGGGAGAAATCATTCAAGCGGCAGCCTGCATAAATTAGCCTTGGCGCTGAAAATGCCATCGAGCAAGGGAGATATTGACGGCAGCCAAGTTTATGACTATTTTAAGGCTGGCAGGATAAAGGAGATTCTGGATTATTGCATGAGGGATGTAGCGCTGACACGGAAAATCTTTCACAAACTAACCTTTAATAGATATTTGGATGGTCAAAATGGAAAAGAAACTACTTAGATCTCAAGACAACAGAATAGTAGCTGGAGTGTGCGGAGGGTTGGGAGAGTATTTTGACATCGACCCAGTTATTTTTAGGATATTGGCCGTATTGCTACTTATCGTCAACGGATTCGGTGCCATACTATACATAATCGGTTGGATTGCGATTCCGGACAGTAAAGAGACAAAAAAAGATAAGGCAGAAAGAAATAAAGTAGTCGAGGAAGACAAAAAGGAGCCGGAACCAAGCAGCAGCTATGTTCTTATAGCCTTCTTTGCAATACTGCTTGGTGCTCTGCTACTGATAAACAATTTTATCGATATTTTTAATTTCCATAAAACCTGGCCGGTACTGCTAATCTTTCTCGGTGTAGTGCTCCTGGTCCGAGATAGTTGGAGAGAGAAATGATTATCGGTTTTATATTAATAGTAATTGGGTTGTTGTTTCTCGGCATCAATTTCGGCTACATCAACCCTGAAGTTTGGCCTTCGCTATGGCGTTTCTGGCCGGCCATTTTGATTCTTTTCGGAGTTGTTATGTTGGCGCGCCGATTTATGCCAAAAAAAGTATCAGTAGCACTTGTTGTCGCTATTTTAGCTCTTGTAACCGTTGGCGCAGTCGTCGTTGCTGGCGGTATTGAATCGCATGAGAAAGTTGGCGGTGATTCCGGTGAGCAATCCAACACCATAAACATCGATGAACCGCTGTCGAGCAATTTGGAGAAACTCAATATCGACATAAGGCTTGGCGCTCAGGATTTAAGAATAGCGTCTCTTAAAAGCGGCCTTATTGCCGGACAAGTCAATACTGTTGGCGGATCGCCAAAATATTCACTGTCGACAGAGGGCAATACAGCGAATTTCAAGGCGACTCAAAAATGGTCGGTGGCAAATTGGTTTAACAGGAACGGTAAGAGTAAGTCGCAGAGTCAGATAGATATCAGTAACCAAATTACTACCAATGTTTATCTGTCGATGGGCGCTTCTAAAATCGATGCTGACTTTAGCGATATACTTCTTAGTCGTCTTGTCCTTAAAACAGGTGCTATTAATGGCAAAATAAAAATCGGCCTAAGGCAGGCGAATACCAATATCGATATCAACACAGGTGCTTCGGATGTTACGATTTCTGTACCGGCATCATCGGGGCTGGAGGTAACGAATAAGTCGGGTGTGACTAAAATCAAATATGATAAAATTAGTATGGAAACAAATGCGGGTGACAAGGCGAAATCATCAGGCTTCGATACCAAAAGCCAGAAGGTGTATGTCGATATTAAAGCCGGTGCATCGTCGATAACATTTATCGGTTATTAAAATTATACGGAGGGACCGTGGACTTAAGGAGAGGTGTCGTAATCATATCGGTAATTTCAGCTTTGTTAATTCCAACCTATTTGTTGGCAGCTGACGATACACCGCCTGCCTCACCACCAGCAGCGCCATCGGACGATGCTATTCCAGATAATGGTTCGAATACGAACACGTTGGAAAATCAAAAAACCAACGCCGGCGAAATTACCGACAAGGTCAATGAACTATGCGGATATATCCCTGGCAAACTCAAAGCGGTCGCAGAAAAAAAGACTCTCACAGGTGACAAGCTATCGACTTTTAATGCAAATATGGCAAGCATTGATGAGGCGTGTGGTTCACTCAAGAACTTCAACGCCGGCTCGATCAAAACGGAATCTGAATATAGAAAGGCCATCGACCAATATAAAGATAACTTCGGCAAATTCAGCAAGAATGTGACCGGTGCCATAAAGTTATTGGAGGGGTAATGGAAGATTCCTCACAACAACATATCGAAGTGAAAAATATAGTAGTCAAGACGCTGCCGAAGAAGGTTCTTATATTGTCTATGGTAATGGTGGCATTGATTATAATCGCTGTAGGCGCATACCTAATCAGTTTCTATCAAAAGAAACCCTCGGTGAATGTTAAACAAGGAGCCGAGTCGGTTCTCACCGTCGATCAGACCGAAGATCCATGTGCCGAGATCGATAAACAAGAAAATCAAAGTGGCTGTCTTGACGGTATTAGCTATAAACTAGATTTAACTGCTGATATGGTGAATAGTTTATAGTTGACATACGTCCGTAGAACTAGTAAATTATAGATATATTTTGGGCCGGTAACTTCCACCTTCGTCGTTTATTAAACAGACTACGGCGGACAAGATTGCGCTTATCGCGTGTATCTTGCCCATCGTAGCTCTGACTTGTGTAGAGCGTAGTTGGGGGCCGGTAGCTCAGCGGTAGAGCACATGCATGGCATGCATGGGGTCCGGGGTTCGATCCCCCGTCGGTCCACCAAATTTCCTGTTTAGCTGATTAACGATAATCATGTTACCATTAATCAGCTCTGCGGGAGTTGATGCCATGGGCGGTGAGGCGTCGCCCTCAGCGGAGGCTGGAGCTGATCCGCTCCCTCCTTCAGGCTCCAGCTCGGAAGACGTAACGGAACGTCTTTGCTCCTCCCGCAGGGCGCTCTCACCCAACAGCGGGTCGACGATGGTCGACCCGCTTTCCTGTTATGATGCATTTGGTAGAATGTTAGAGTCGGTAAAGTGTCACTTAAAGGACATGATGGAGAAATTATTTTTATTAATTTTAGCCTTGTTGTTGGGAGCGTCGGTACTATCTGGTAAAACAGCTATCGCCATGGCTGAAAAGCAGCCGGTTACGATCTACTTTTTTGAAGCCAATGGATGTCCCCATTGCGCTGACGAACGGCCGTTTTTACAAGATCTCACTCGGAAGTACTCCGGAGTAACACTCAAAGAGCTTGAGGTCACGAAGAATAAGAAAAATGCGGAACTTCTTAAAGTAGTAGGGAAGAAGATGAATTTTCAAACATCTGGTGTACCTGTCACTATAATCGGTAAATATTCTTTTGTCGGTTGGCTCAATAAGGAAACTAACGGAAAACCGATTGAAGATGCGCTAAATTGTGCCATTAATGAAGGTTGCACGGATGTGGTATCGACCATTGGCCAGATTGATAATAAGCAGCAAGCATCTTCGGTCTCTAAGGATATCAAGCTACCCTTCTTTGGCACTATCAACGCAGCGCAATTTTCTTTGCCAATGCTGACAGTTATTATCGGTCTTCTGGATGGCTTTAATCCTTGCGCCATGTGGACATTAATTTTTCTAATTGGGCTGCTTGTGAATATGAAGGACAGGCTCCGTATGTGGATATTGGGTATTGCATTTGTTGTTGCCTCGGGCGCACTTTACTATACAGCTATGTCGGCTTGGTTAAATATAATAATATTTTTGGGATTTGTTGTGTGGCTTAGGGTCGGAATTGGTGGTATTGCCCTTGTAACAGGCTTTTATAACATTCGTGACTATATTAGAGGCAGTAAAGGCCTTTGTAAGGTAACAAGAGATAAAAAAAGAGTATTGGTTCTTGAAAAGCTGCGTCAAATAGCTCAGATGCCAAAGTTCTGGCTAGCGTTTGTGGGTATTGTGCTACTAGCCGGTGCAGTCAATTTAGTGGAGATGCTGTGTTCGGCGGGCTTGCCAACAATCTTCAACCAAGTTCTGGCGCTGAATGATCTACCGGCGTGGCAGAATCACTTGTATGTTTTGGGGTATATCTTTTTCTATATGCT
Source organism: uncultured Candidatus Saccharibacteria bacterium (assembly GCA_964445015.1). GTDB lineage: Bacteria > Patescibacteriota > UBA1384 > UBA1384 > UBA1384 > CAYUJF01. The sequence continues at coordinate 13,137 of CAYUJF010000005.1, read as the reverse complement.
GGATGATTTAGTTGTGCTAATTATTGCCATGGTGACATTAAAAACGACGACCTTTGGCATGCGCTACGCCAACTGGATTAAGATAGTCGGTGGCGTTGTGATGGTCGTTATCGGTCTTTTGATGATAATTAAGCCAGAGTGGCTGTTCTTCGGGTAAAAAGTTGCAAAAATATTGCAGGCGGCAACATTGACAAATGCGTCATTTTGTCGTATAATGCTCGTGTCTTTACATTCACAAATAGCTGCCCTGTACCATAACGGTGCAGGGAGGAAAGTCCGGGCACCAAGAACAGCGCTGTCGCTAACGGCGACCGGCCGTGAGGCTAGGGAAAGTGCCACAGAAACGATACTGCCGATGGCTTGCTTATAGCGAGCACAGGTGATGTTGAAATCGTGTCCCGATGTTCATTTATTTTGGAGATCGGGATCCCGAAATCGTAAGATCTTCGGGGCGGTAAGAGCGCACGCGTACTATCAGTGATGTTAGTATGGAGGTAAACCCAGCGTGGTGCAAGACAAGCGGACCGATGTATATGTATCCTTCGGGACCAAAACCGACTGTTCGCCGGCATGCATCGGCCTTGTCGCATAGATAGATAGCTATTGCCTCGACTTCACGTCGTGGTCACAGAACTCGGCTTACGTGAATGTAAAGATATAAAAAACAACTTGTTTTAAACAAGTTGTTTTTTATTTAACCAATTAACCCACCTTGTAGGTGGCATGGTCGGGTTAGGATAGTATCGGTTTGAGGTATTGACCGGTTAATGATTCTTTTATTTTTGATACCTGCTCGGGCGTACCAGTGGCAACAACCTTACCACCTTTCTCGCCGCCTTCGGGACCGATATCAACGATATAATCAGCGCATTTTATGACATCTAAATTGTGTTCTATAACTAGAACCGTATTACCCTTCTCAACCAACCTTTGCAAAACAGCCAGCAGCATTGCGACGTCTTCGAAATGAAGACCGGTTGTAGGTTCATCGAGGATATATAAGGTTTTGCCAGTATCGCTTCGGCTTAACTCGGTTGCTAGCTTAATCCTCTGAGCTTCTCCTCCGGACAGAGTGGTGGCTGATTGTCCCAAGCGAACATACCCCAAACCGACAGCTTGAAGAATTGTTAATTTTTCAGTGATTTGTTCTTCGCCCTTAAAGAACTCCATGGCTCTGTCGACGGTCATATCAAGGACATCGGCGATGTTGACGTTCTTGTATGTCACTTCAAGAGCATCGGCATTGTAACGCTTGCCGCCACATTGTTCGCAGGTAACGTATACGTCGGGCAGGAAGTGCATTTCAACTTTGATCATGCCATCGCCGTGACATGCTTCGCAACGGCCACCCTTCAAGTTAAAGCTAAAATGACTTGCTGTAAATCCCTTTAATTTAGCCTCGGTTTGATCGGCGAAAAGCGACCTGATTGGCCCAAAGATTCCTGTGAAAGTCGCAAGATTGCTTCTTGGCGTACGACCGATTGGTGACTGGTCAATGTTAATCGCCTTGTTAAGATTTTCCAAACCAGTGATCTTCTTGTGTTTTCCAACTGTGACTATTGCTCGATGAAAATACTCAGCTACTTTGTTAGCTAAGATATCGTAAATCAATGTAGATTTGCCTGATCCTGATACACCGGTAATACACGCTAAAACATTGAGAGGAATGGTGACATCGATATTCTTAAGATTGTGTTCTGCTGCGCCGGTAATTTTAATCGAGTCGTTTGAGAATTTACGTCGCTCTTCGGGTATCTTTATCCTTTTTCGACCGCTTAAGTATTGAGAGGTAAGCGAATCGCTCTTGACAATATCACTAAACCTGCCTTGTGCTACAATATTACCTCCCAACTCGCCAGCAAGAGGACCGATATCGATAATATAATCAGCCGCTTTCATAATTTTCTCGTCGTGTTCGACGACTATTAAGGTATTTCCTTGTTCTTTCAGCTTCTTAAGGGTGTCAATCAATTTCTCGACATCGCTTGGATGAAGCCCGATAGAAGGTTCGTCAAGAACATAGAGTACGCCCGAAAGAGAACCATTGAGCTGAGTAGCCAGACGGATACGCTGAGCCTCACCGCCGGCCAATGAATCAGCTTGTCGATCGATTGTTAAGTATGTCAGGCCGACTTGATTTAAATTGTTTAGCCGTTTGATGATTTCATCAACGATTGGTTTAACAACTTCATTATCGCCAAATGGAATTTCCGATAAGAAATTGTGAAGAGTGCTCACCGACATTGTCGAGAGATCGGCAATATTCTTATTTTTGATAGTTATCGCCAGGGCCTCACCTCTTAAACGCTTGCCGCCACATGCCGGGCAGATTCTTTCGATCATATATTTATCAATCTCGCCGCGTAGATAATCGGAATCTGTTTCGACATATCGTCTCTCAAGGTTGTTAACAACTCCTTCAAATACACCGTCGCCATATAAGACTTTAGATTTGTTTTCGTCGGAAAGCTGATACACCGGGGTGTTAAGGTCAAAATTATTCCGGACGGCCAGCTCGCGGAGTGTTTTGTCGTACCAAGGCGTTTGATTAGCCATTCGTGACCATGGTCGAATCGCGCCTTCAGCCAAAGTAAGTTGCTGGTTGGGAATAATTAAATTGGGATCAATATATTTTTTCCGACCGAGACCGTGACATTCAAGACATGCCCCGTGCGGGCTGTTGAAAGAGAATAGCTTAGGAGAAATTTGCGGGAATACTGCATCACACTCTGGGCAGGTAAGGTTGATAGTATATTCCTTGGCTGAGGACAAGTCTTCGTTGTGGGATATCTTAATTCTGCCTGAACCTATGTTGAGAGCTCTATCAATTATGCCTTTTAATGAAATCTGATTTTCGCCTTGCTTCTCGACATTGGCGTAGATTATCTCGGCGGTATAAAACTCGTCATCCTTACAATCAAAAAGATTGACATTGTTCGTATCGAAAAGCGAACCGTTGATATAGACTTGCTTATATTTTGATGCGGCAATTTTTTTAAGCGTTTTTTTAAACTGCTCGCAGCTTTGGTTGTGAGCGATGGGAACAAAAATAATTAAATTATCATTTTCTTTAAGTACTTTTTGAGCATTGCTGATAATTTCATCGGGAACATTTTTTTTGAGTTTGGTGTGGCATGAGGCGCATTTAGGGATGCCTGCCTTGGCCATAAGCAATCTGAGATAATCATAAATTTCCGTTAATGTACCAACGGTTGAACGTGGCGAGCGTGCGATTGTTTTCTGGTCAATAGCAATTGCGGGGATGAGGCCGTCGGCACTTTCAATGTCTGGTTTATCGAGAACGCCTAATATCTGCTTGGCGAAGCTGGACAAGTTTTCAACGTATCTTCTGTGGCCTTCGGCATAGATGGTATCAAAGGCTAAGCTGGATTTACCCGAACCGGAAAGACCTGTGATGACAGTTATCTTACCTTTGGGTATTTTGACATTTATGTCTTTGAGGTTATTGGTTTTTGCACCGGTAATTGTAATATAGTCCATGGGTATAAATTTTTACATTTATTGATCCCGCTGCGCTCCCGATCGGTAGATCGGAGCTACGGAGGGACTGTTTTATCGATATTATTCAAATTTAAGGTATGCTTGCGGAACTTAGTCTTTCAAATTATAATAGTAATCCCTGACTATTGCAATACCTCTAAGAGTGAATGCGGGGATCTTGCATGGGATGATGCGATTGACAAATAGTCTGTCTCATTAGAAAGTAAGGTTAGAAGATAAATATAAACGGAGGACATCTATGAAAGAAGATGAAGTCAGCACTGTGGTCGGTTCCGGTGTACATCTGACTGGTACGCTTCGGGACCAGAGTGACATTATTGTCAACGGATCGGTCGAGGGTGAGGTGAACTCCGACCAAAATATTGTTGTGGGTGAAAGTGCCAAGGTCAAAGGACCTGTCACGGCGCAGTTTGTCAGCATTTCAGGCGAAGTCAAAGGCACTATCACCGCTCAAGACAAACTCGAGATCCATCCTTCGGGAAGGGTTGAGGGCAATATTAAAACCAAAGATCTAATAATTCACTCGGGGGCTTACTTTATGGGCAAAAGCGAAATGATGAGTGATGCTCAGCCAGAAGGCGATACAACCGAATTGCCGGACATGGATATAGAGGCGGGGGAATCTGAGAATAAAGAAGATGAAAAAAAGGACGATGAAGAGGGAGAGAAAATAGAAATCGAAGCGTAAAATGTACTATTATATTTTTGAGCAGCCACGCAACAGCAATGATAGGAAAATTCATGATAAGGTACGCGTCGCTCTTGAAGAAAGTAATATATACGGTGAAAATTGTGTTGCCTCACCGGCACGCAGCGCAGACGAGCTAACTGAGATGGGTTTCAACAAGGGGGCGACAACAATAGTGGCGGTTGGTAGTGACCGCCATATTAATAAAATTGTCAACACAATCAAGCTCTTGGAGAGGGGCCTTAACCGAAACGTTGTTTTGGGCGTAATCCCGGTGGACCCAGACTCGACAATAAAGGAACGACTTCGTCTGGGTACAATTGAAGATGCCTGCGACGCTCTTAAAAAGCGGCGCTATACTACGGTAACTCTCGGCTATATTGAGGGAGTGAGATATTTTTTAACCACTGCTGAAATCCACTGTGGCGCACCGGTAAAAATTTCTATCCGGGCTGACAGATGGCAGTCGTCTCATGAAATTACAGATTTGGTGATTTTTTCAGACTTGACCTTTAGTTTTTATAATAGCTTGAGCCATAAGAAAGGTGTCAGTAAATTACTCGCCTGGATGACAGGAAGCCAATCAGGCGCTGAAGAAATAAGTATCTTTCATGGTCGCACTCTGCAGATCTCAAGCGGAGTCATTTTACCTGTAACAATAGAAGGAGAACCTGTCACGAAAACACCATTTATCGTCTATAAGATGCCTAAGGCCTTGAAAGTTATCATCAAACGTGATAAGTTTATCTCAAGCGAAAACAATGAGGAGAAAGCATTAAACAACTTAGGGTAAACAGAGAAATTCATGCCCCTGAATTGCTTGTTGTGGACAGTGACAACAAGCAGCTGGGCTTGAAAAGTTTGTACGAAGCGCTGAACATCGCCGAAAGGCAGGACTTGGATTTGGTCGAAGTGGGACCCAGTTCAAATCCGCCGGTGGCACGTGTTATGGACTTCGGGAAATATTGCTACGAACAGGAAAAGAAGAACAAGCAGCAATCAAAGTCCAGTAGCGAAATTAAAGAAGTACGTCTCTCTGTCAATATTGATGAACACGATTGGAATGTGAAGGTTAATAAAGCCAAACAATTTCTATCGGAGAGCGGCAGAGTTCGAGTTGGCCTTCAACTCCAAGGAAGGCAGATGCTGTTCCAGGACAAGGCTATTGAACGCTTGAACCAATTTAAAGACCAACTTGGCGGTGAGTTTGACGATAGACCGCAAAGAATGGGCAAGAGATATTACGTAATAATCAAGAAGAAAAAAGAAAATGCCAAAACTGAAAATTAGTAAATCAATCACAAAGAGAATCAAACGCGTCACCAAACGAGGCAAAATTTTGGTTCTTTCAACCGGTGCCCAGCACCTGGCGAGCAATAAATCAAAAAGACGCAGGAAAACTGCTAATACCCAATATGCAATGACCGCAGGGGACAAGAAAAGAATCAAGAAGGTGATCAATGGCTAGAGTAAAAGGTACAACTACCAGAGCGAAACACAAGAAGATGCTTTCAGCCGCCAAAGGCTATCGACATGGTCGTAAAAAACTTTACAGTCAAGCCAAACAGGCTGTAGTTAAGGCATCGACATTTGCATACCGTGACAGTCGAGTTAAGAAGCGAAAAGCGCGCCAACTTTGGATTGTTCGAATCAACGCTGCGCTCAAGCCTCATAATATTCGTTATAGTGAATTTATTGCCAAACTCAATAAGTCCGATGTCGGTTTGGATAGAAAAGTTCTTGCTGACTTGGCAGTCAACCACCCGGAAAAATTCGATGAAGTGGTTAAGAAAGTAATCGAATAATATTGATCTCATTACAGCAAGGTTAATACATGTTCATTAAAATGATCTATTTTTTGCGTACGGAGATATTTGTTAAAATATACTCATGCGTATTACTTTTTATGGAGCGGCGGGCGAGGTAACTGGCTCATGTAGTCATGTTGTGCTTTCTTCCGGTGAGGAAATACTGGTTGATGGCGGTTATTTCCAAGGACACGAGAAAGATTTGGTAAAAAATGCCTCCAAGCTCCCGGTTGACTGGCAAAAAATTTCATCTATTCTTCTGACGCATGCTCACCTCGACCATTGTGGTCGCATACCAATTTTCTACCGCCAGGGATTTAGAGGAAAGATCTATACCACAGCGCCGTCGGCGGAGATTGCTGAGGTTATTTGGCGCGATAATCTTCACCTGCTTGAGACTGCTCGAAACTTAGCCAATACAGACCCGTTTTATACTGAAAAAGATATTGAAAGTTGTATAAAGTCATTTGAATATGTTGAGTATAATAAGCCGATAAACTTAGGAAGAGATACCAATATCGAATTCTATGACGCCGGTCATATTGTGGGTTCGGCAAGTATAAAGCTCATCGACAATGGCAACACCACGGTTTTTTCAGGAGATTTGGGTAATGATATTCTGGGTATTGTTGATGATCCGGAAAATCCTCGCAGCGCCGATTCGGTGGTGGTGGAATCGACTTATGGCAATAGAGTTCACGAAGATGCCGGCGGCCAGCAGAGGATTCTAAAGACCTACATCAACAAGATAATTACGAATAAGTCGACATTGCTAATTCCGGCCTTCGCCGTTGAAAGAACCCAGGAATTACTGATTGATCTCAATGACCTAATTGAATCAGGGAAGGTCCCCCAAATACCCGTCTATTTGGATAGCCCCATGGCCGGCAAAGTGACGGAAATCACAAAGAAATACAAAGATTTCTTAAGTGATGATTTGCGCCAGAAGATGGCAGATGGCGACGATCCGTTTAATTTTAACGGGCTTGTGACTACTGAAACCGGTGAGGATTCAAAGAAAATTAATTTTGCGCCAGGTCCCAAAATTATTGTGGCCAGCAGCGGTATGATGACGGGCGGCCGTGTTGTCCACCACCTTAAAAGAGTGTTGCCCGACCCGCGCAATGTCGTATTGATAGTTGGGTACCAAGTACAAGGCACTCTTGGTCGTGAGATTCAAGATAAAAAGCCCCGGGTTGATGTTGATGGTAGGAATGTCAGAGTCCGTTGCGAAGTGGCCTACACCGATGTCTATAGCGCTCATGCCGATCAGAAACAGTTGTTGGAGTGGTTGAGCGGATTTCAGCCTGAACCAAAAAATATCATCTTGACACATGGCGACGAGGAATCGGTTAATGACTTTAAGTCACTGGTCACAGCGCGGTTTAGATCAACAATCTATACGCCCGGTTTTGCAGAAATAGTGTCTGTGTGATCTCTGGCTAAAAGGCATATAAATATTATTAAAGAAACCGTGATGGCGATATCGGCAACGTTGATAATTGAAATATTAAAGAGATTAATGTAATCGACAACGCCACCGTAGATTAATCTATCAAGTAGGTTTGAAAATCCAGCGCCGATAATAATGGCAATTGGCCAGCGATGTTTGACTCGCGCCATTATGAAAAATAGTAAAACAACGCAAATAATTGTTGCAACAACCAGTACTGCACTGGGCAGTGCCGTACTATAGGGGCCGTAACCATTTATATTGGCCGACCGAAGTAGTGTAAAGGCAACTAAGTCGGACAACTGGAACAGAACAAGTGAAATTACTGAAATGATTATCGCTTTGAACATTTGACACATCTGTTTGCAGCAGGATAGGCGAGGAGTCGACCCTTGTCGATCTCGCCGCCGCATTGCTGGCAGACTCCATAGGTACCATCCTCAATTCTTTTGAGGGCGGATTTAACGGCTTTTAGTTCTTTACCAAGATTGACTTTAATGGCATTGGTATCATTGAGCTCACCAGTTTCTTGAGCAGTGTCTTCTATGCTGGTTCCCATCTCTGGATATTTGTTTTCCTCGGTGACTTCTTTCTCGAGACGGGCTTTCTCTTGGAGTAGTTTTTGCTTCTGGCTCTCAACAAATTCTTTTTCCATAGGACACCTCTTTATCTTTAGATAATATACTGCTATTCTAACAGGAGGCATTATTGCGAACAAGTAGCAGATTGAAAACATGAGGTATGGATCCGGTCAAAATGGTCGCGTAGCTCAGCTGGTTAGAGCGTACGGTTCACATCCGTAAGGTCCTCGGTTCGATCCCGAGCGCGACCACCAAACACTGAGACTTTTTGATAATATAATCTTATGGAAGATAAAAAGCGAAGCTACGAAAAGCCGGGAAGCAAAATGGACGCGGCCAAGACATTTGTGTTGCTCGGTATTGATTTTTCCTTTGAATTTATTAAGACAACCCTGATTGTGGTGGTCGTCGCCCTACTGTTTAGATATTTCCTTATCCAGCCATTCATAGTGGTGGGTCAAAGCATGGAACCAAACTTCCATGATAAAGAATATTTGGTGGTGGATAAACTATCATACAAAATTAGGAAACCGGCACGCGGTGAAGTGGTCATTTTTCACCCACCCAAAAGTCCTCGCGAAAGTTATATTAAGAGAGTTATCGGGCTACCAGGGGAGTTGGTGGAAATCAAACAAGGCAACGTCTACATAGACGGTCGCCTTTTAAGTGAAAATTATATTAAGAAAGATTCGCCGAGCGATAGTGACACAAATCTTAGCCAAAAATTAGCCTCCGATGAGTATTTCGTGTTTGGTGATAACCGCGATCATTCGAGCGACTCGAGAGAAATCGGTCCCATTCCGCTGCACTATTTTCAAGGCCGAGTAGTATTGATACTATTTCCTTTGAAGAACATTAGTATCCCTGAAACACCTCGCTATATCAGTGATACTGAAAGTATTTATTCATTAAAAGGGGCAACTTTGGGCATATAATGAAATATATTTTTGTAACGGGTGGAGTATTGTCAGGGTTGGGTAAGGGGATTACCGCGGCGTCTATCGGAACTATATTAAAGGCCCGCGGTTTTCGTATCTACATGCAGAAGTTTGACCAGTACCTCAATGTTGACGCCGGTACACTTAACCCAGGAGAGCACGGTGAGGTTTTTGTCACTGAAGATGGCGCCGAGACTGATTTGGACCTCGGCCATTATGAGCGGTTTATCGATACAAACCTGAGTAAAGAATCATCTATTATGACGGGGAATATTTACAACGCGATCCTGTCAGCGGAACGCCAGGGTAAATTCCTCGGTAAAACAGTTCAGGTTATTCCACATGTTACCAATGAGGTTAAGGCAAGGATCAAAGCGGCGGCTGACAGAGGAAAATGCGATGTACTTATCACCGAGATTGGTGGTACGGTCGGCGACTATGAAGGACTGCATTTTCTTGAGGGAATTAGGCAAATGGCACAGGACCTGGGCGATGAAAATGTTGCTTATGTTCACGTTGGATTTCTGCCCTACTTAGAAGTGACAGAGGAACTAAAAACTAAGCCAGCTCAGAATAGCATTCGTAATCTACAGTCACTCGGTATTAAGCCTGACTTGGCTATCTGCCGTTCCGACCACGTGGTAGAAAGGAAGCTCCTCGACAAAATTGCTTTATTTGGCGGTATGAAACCGGAAGCAGTTGTGGCGCTTGAAACAGTATCGTCAGTATATAAGGTGCCCCTATTACTTGAAGAGCGGGGTGTTGCCAAAGTTCTTATGGATAAGCTGCATCTCAAAGCGCCAAAGCCAAACTTGAGCAAGTGGCGCAAGTTGGTTGATGTAATCAACGATACCGATAAGAGAACAGTGACGATCGGATTGGTTGGCAAATATATGACAATGAAAGACACTTATCTCTCGGTGACCGAATCAATTAAAGTTGCCGCATATGCAAATAATCTCGAGCCAAAAATCAAATGGATTGATTCCGAGGCGATTGAGAAGGGCACGTTATCATTGAAAGTATTGGACGAAGTTGATGGGATTGTGGTACCAGGCGGTTTTGGCAACCGCGGGCTCGAAGGAAAAATCAAAGCCATAGAATACGCTCGGACGCACAATATCCCGTTTTTGGGACTTTGTCTTGGTATGCAAATGGCCATCGTCGAATTTGCTAGGAATGTGTGTAACTTGAAATATGCTAATTCCACAGAAATTGATGATAAGGCCAAGGACCCGGTTATCGATATCCTTCCGGAACAGAAAACAGTAACTGACAAGGGTGGCACCATGCGCCTCGGTGCTTATCCGGCAAAACTTGCAAAGGGTAGTGTTGTCGCCAGCCTTTACCGTTGTGAAGAAATTTCAGAGCGACACAGGCACCGCTATGAAGTAAATCCCGATTATCACAAAATACTAGTAAAGAACGGATTAGTCTTAAGCGGAATGTCGCCAAACAAAAAGCTGGTTGAATTTATTGAACTGCCAAAAGAGAAGCATAAATATTTCGTAGCAACACAGGCGCACCCCGAATTCAAGAGCCGTCCCAATAGACCTCACCCATTGTTTGATGGGCTCATCAAAGCTGCGGCAATAAAATAGCAAAAGCCTCGCAAGAGCGCTAACTAATTAGACCTTTTTCAAAACAAAGGCGAGAACTACGCCGTTGATAAAACCGGCGATTGCTGTGTGATAGATGTTTATTTTTTCTGCGAATATCAAGTCCATAACAAGCACTGTCAGTGCCGTGATAATCGTGATGATGATTAGAAGCTTAAGATATTCTTTCATCTTCCCCCTCTAAAATTTTATCAATCAGTTTTTTAACGGGTACTGTCTCTTGGGAGCCGGTTTTAAGATTTTTGAGCATCACTGTATTGTCTAAGATTTCCCTTTGGCCCAATATCAAAGCATAGCGAGCTTTGGCCTTATCAGCAGCCTTCAGTTGTGACTTCAATGTATCTTTCGAAAGCGATGCCTGAACCGAAATACCACTTGCGGCAAGCTGCGACATAAGCGAGAGAGACTTGAACTTCGCCTTCTCGCCCAGTTGGATTATGTATGCAACAGGAGTCTCCTTTTCGGGAGAAGCCAAGCCAAGCTGATTATACATGGTGCTCAGGCGTTCGTAGCCAAATGCATATCCGACGGCCGGGAAGTCTTTACGACCGATTTTTTTCATTAAATCGTCATAGCGTCCACCAGCGATGATCGCTTGGCCTTTGATGTCTGTTTTTTGAGCAATGAATTCGAAAACGGTGCGATTATAATAATCCAGACCTCGCACCAGATGAGGGTTAACATTGAACGGAATATTACTTTCTTCCAGGTATTCAAGAACCTCCTTGAAGTGGTGTTGGCATTGGGAGCAAAGGTCATCAAGTATCGCTGGAGCATCCTTGAGTCCATCCTGACAGCCTTTTTGTTTGCAATCAAAAATCCGCAGAGGGTTTGTTTCAAGTCTTTTTTGGCAGTCGCTGCACCCAACGAATTTACTCTTCTTGAGATATTTCAGCAGTTTCTTAATGTAATTCTTGCGGCAGGTTGGACAGCCGATCGAGTTGATCTCGAGTGAATAAGCCTGTTTTGGAATGTTGAGTGACCTCAGAAAGAAATCGGCTGTTAGAATTACAATAGCATCTTCGGATGATGAGGCTTCGCCAATCGACTCAACGCCCATTTGCCAAAATTGTCTGAGTCGCCCTTTCTGCGGCCTCTCATGGCGGAACATCGGGCCAATATAGTAAAGTCGCACAGGCATGCTCTTATTGAAAAGACCGTTCTGGTAGAAGGCTCGCACTACGCCGGCAGTACTTTCCGGCCTTAGGGCCACATCTAAGTCACCCTCCTTGTGGCGCAGCAGATACATCTCTTTTTGGATAATATCTGAATCGTCACCAAGGCTCTTGTTAAATATTGCTGAATATTCGAAGATCGGTGTTTCTATTCTCTTAAAGCCGAACAGCTCGACATCACTGATAAAACAATTTTCAATGAAATTCTTGAGAAGCCCTTCTTCGGGCATGATATCGCGAGTTCCACGAACTGTCTGTGCAATAAATTTGCTCATAGAAAAAATGATATTGATTTTTATAGATATCAAGGTAATGGTATCACCTCGCGACGATGATGTGTAGTAGCCGTTAGTCCTTGGTTTATTGCCCAATAACCTTGCGAATGCAGGCGCGGGCATGCTCGGTCTTGACGAATTTTAGCCAGTCCCGTTTTGGCTTGGCCTTGTTGTTCTTGACGATTTCGACCACGTCACCGTTTTGAAGCTTAGTATCGATTGATGACATTTTGGCATTAATTCGAGCTCCGGCACATTGGTTGCCCACCGCCGAATGAATTGAATAGGCGAAGTCGACTGGGGTTGACCCTTCAGGCAAATCCTTAACCTCTCCTTTAGGCGTATATACAAAAATCCTGTCACTAAAGAAATCCATTTTAAGGGCATCTTTGAAGTCTTTGGCCGATTTCACCCGCGACTGCCATCGGGTCAATTCATTGACCCACTGCAGTTTCATTTTGGGGATTTTAGACGACGATTGCCCCTCCTTGTAATGCCAGTGGGCCGCGATACCAAACTCGGCCTGGCGGTCCATTTGAGGTGTGCGAATCTGGAATTCGGTTATAACGCCCTTATCGCAGAATACTGTCGTGTGGATAGACCGGTATCCGTTTGGTTTCGGAAGGGCGATGTAATCTTTGATTCTTCCCGGTATCGGTTGCCATAGTGAATGAATTTGACCCAGAACGTTGTAGCAGTCCTCGATGGTTGGAACGATTATTCTGATTGCCACCAGGTCGTTAATCTTCTTGATATCTCGGTCATACTTAATTAATTTCTGGTAAAGGCTGTACCATCGTTTGGCTCGATATTTAATAACGGGTTTTAAATGTCCCTGTTGTAGCTTATTCAGTAAACGACTGGCAACTTTTTTAAGATATTTCTTTCGGGTGTCAATTTCGGGTACGGCTAACTTTCTCAGCCATAAATATTCTTTTGGATTAAGATAGGGGAATGCCAAGTCTTCGAGCTGTCCTTTAAACTCTCCCATACCCAAGCGATTTGCGATAGGCGCATAAATATCTATTGTTTCTCGAGCGATTCTCTGCCGTTTCGCTTCGGGTAGGTAATTTAAGGT
>CAYUJF010000004.1:11714-20668 GCA_964445015.1 uncultured Candidatus Saccharibacteria bacterium | reverse complement strand
TATAAGAAGTTATCATGACCTTCCAGTCAAGATTAGTGAACTGGGAACGGTGTTTAGAAACGAAAAATCAGGCGAGCTCCACGGTCTTTTTAGGGTGCAGCAAATCACTCAGGATGACGCCCATGTATTTGTAACACCAGATCAAATCGAAGCTCAGGTTCAGGAGATTATCAAGATCATGGAGGAAATATATTCTCCTTTTGGCATGGAGCGCGAAATATTTCTTTCAACCAGGCCGGATAAGGCCATGGGGAGTAATGAAATGTGGATAAAGGCTGAGGATGCACTCAGGATGGCCCTCGATAATGTTGGTATTAAATACGGTATAAAAGAAAAAGACGGCGCATTCTATGGGCCAAAAATCGACGTCCACATTAAAGACTCGCTCGGACGTTCGTGGCAAATGGGTACAATCCAATTAGATTTCTTTATGCCACAACAGTTTGGCCTCAGCTATATTGCCGAAGATGGGTCGAAAAAAGCACCTGTAATTATTCACAGGGCGCTCATGGGGTCATTGGAGCGTTTCGTGGGTATATTAACAGAACATTATGCAGGAGCCTTCCCTGCATGGCTCGCGCCGACACAAGCGGTAGTGATCCCAATATCGGAAAAACAGAATGATTACGCAACTTCAGTGGCTGAAAGACTCAGACAGCTAAACGTTAGAGTTATGATAGATAATGGCAACGAAACTTTAGGCAAAAAGATCAGAGCCAACGAACTGAAGAAAACACCCTACCTAATTATTGTCGGAGAAAAAGAAGTAGATTCCCAAAAAATCTCGGTCCGTAAGCGCAGCGAAGGTGACTTGGGCACAATGAATATCGACCAACTGGCCGAGGAAGTGTTGGCGGAATAAAATATAAGTTACTTATTGATTAGTTGATTAACCGCTAACCAGCGGCGTTTTTTTTCTTGAAAAGGCACGTCATTGTCCATTCTTGCAGACACGGTACCAGGACGGGGAGAGTAGATGGAGATAAATGCCTTATTGAATTTACATATTTTTGCGGCACTCAACGACAATTCAAAATCTCTTATTGACTCATTGGGAAATCCAACAATAATATCAGTTGACAGATGGATATCTGGTACGGCCTTTCTAATGTCACGAACGAGAGACAAGTACTCTGTTCGAGTGTAGCGACGATTCATTTTTTTGAGGATCCGTGTGCTGCCAGACTGCATCGGCAGATTAAGGTCTTTTGAAAATTTGGGCGAAGTCTTCATCCAGTCAATCAGATCCGCTGACATATCCTGCGGGTTAGGGGAGAGAAAGGTAATTTTCTCAATACCCTGGATAGTTTCTACGCTGCGTAACAATTCTACGAAGGGTGATGGACGTTTTTTCGACCATTTGAGACCGGTTGACGATTTGTTTTTACGCATATTTCTCGGGTGATAATCCGAGAGGCCGTAGGAGTTAACATTCTGCCCCAAAAGAATGATATGGTTTATGCCAGACCTGGCTAGTTTGTCGACTTTGGATAGGACTATAGGAACTGGTTTTGAGGTTTCGCGCCCTCGTGCATACGGCACCGCACAGTAGGTACAGTAATTATTACACCCAGCTGTAATTGTGACGTAGGCAGTCATTTTATTATAAAGCTGATAATTGGATCTTCGTTGTGGCGAGAGGTCAGTTGAATCAGCGATACTAATACCAATTCTCTCCAGCGCTGTGCTTGGGTTGTCTATCAGCTCGCGTTCCGAAATCACACTATCGCTCTTAAGAGACAATTTTTTGTTGTCTAATGGGAGCACGCAAGCAGTAATGAGGACTTTGAGGCTCTTGTTTTGTTTCTTCCAGTTCCTTATGTGGCCTAATATCCTATCAGCTGCCTTCTGGCGTACCGAACATGCGAAGACTACCGATAAATCGGCATCTTTTACATTCATCACTTCTAACCCACCGATTCGGTCAAGAGCAGCAGCTAGTTTTTCGGCATCGTAATAATTAAATTGGCAGCCAAGGATAAAGAGATGATATTTAAACATTCCTTTGTTTATAAGGTTATGAATATATCGAGCTCATGGAACTAAAGAGAACTTATTTCTTTTCGGTGGCTTGGTTGGTTTCTGCTTCTGGAGTCGTCTCGCCACCGCCGGCAGCCTCTTCAGAGCCTTCAGCGACCTCTTCTTTTTCACCGGCGACTTCTTCGACAGCCTTCTGCTCTTCTTCGGCGGTCGGCGTTTCAAGTTCAGCCATTTCTTCTTCGCTGCGTGGAGCTTCTACTAGCGCAACGACCTCACTATCATCAATTTCAACAGTAATTCCATTCGGGATGTTTATATCCGATATCTTAATTTGATCATCGAAGGTATTGAGAGAACTCAGATCAATTTGAATCGCTGGCACCAGGTCTTTAGGCAAACATTCGACTTCAAGCTTGTCGTGAGGAGTGACAAGTGTTCCACCTAACTGCTCGACTGCCTTAGATTCACCGACGAATTCCAGTGGTATCTCGGTCTTAATCTTCTCGTCCATTCTTACACGTAGAAAGTCGACGTGTTGAGGTAGGCCAGAAACCGCATTGTATTGGGGCTCTTGGATGAGTACATTGTCAGTTTCTTTGTCGTCAATATTGAGATCGACAATAGAAGACGACCCGGCCTCGCGGTATATTTTATCAAATTCGGTAAAGCTGAGTATCAGAGGTTTGGCCTCTTTTTTTCCACCGTAAACAACGGCCGGAATTTGGCCGGCCTGTCTGAGGCTCTTAACTTTTTTGCCCAGAATATTTCTTTTCTGAGCTTTTAATGAATATGATTGCATTTTTTATTTATCCCAAATTTTACTAAATGAACCATCGAAATTTTCTATTTGTTTGTGTGCTTTTAGCACATCGTCGTAGCTAATGTGTGCCCTGCCGTGCGAACTTAACATATCAGGCTTCATGGGTTCAATTGCACCGGCTGTTGCCACAAACATTGTGACTATTGGCGGATGACCGTTACTGCAAATAGTCTGAATAATGTAAGCGTTATCCAAAAAGCCGCGTAATTTAATTTCTGTCTCTTCGTAATGTCGTCCGCAGACGGGACATGCTAAGGTGCGTCGAGCTTCAGCAATTATTTCGTCCAGATTAGGCACATTCCTCCTACCAATAAATAATAGAGTAATTAATCTTCTCTGTCAACATCTTACACCCCACTGTCATGGTTTGTGGCAAGTTGTTGTAAGTATGTTTTGAGCTTATAAGCTCCATAGTCCAATACTATGGCAAAGGCCGTTTATTTTCAACTGTCGTTTTTTCAACTACCACTGCTTGACCTACGTGATCCCCGATTCTTTGGCGGGTCGGTGAGAGCAATATTGAAATTAACCCAAGAATATAAAAGAATGGTGAGTTATCGATCCCTCTGAAAAGAGTTCTGATTATTGCTTCCCGAAAGCCAATAGGGGTTCCATCTTCTTTGACGATGGTCATATTAATTAATGTTTTACCAACCGATGTCCGTGCCACCCCTTCGAAAATAATAAAATATCCGAGGAAGAGGATCGAGAAAATCACAGTGGGAATTGTCTGGATGTGAGTAAGCATCGAGGTGCTGGAATCGGAAGTAGCAAAAATCATGAATGTGGCGTAGCGCCAATCACACCCGAATATCAGGGCGATTACGATAGCAAGCAGCATTAGAACAACGAAGTCGATCAATGCGCCGATAATCCTTTTTCCTAATGGTGCTGGAACAAACATCTCTCCTCCTTTGACAGTTATTTAGTCGATAATAATATTATTCACCGGTTGAACATGTCGAATCTGTACAAGCATTACCAATATTGGAAACTTCTCCCGAAGTGGTGGTGACTGAAGTTTTGTCGTTATTCAGCTTATAAACCTGGAGAACATTATTTTTAACAACAATCATTCCAGTCAGTTTATCTATTATCTGGTCGAGATTATCGGCCGGCCCCTTCATAAAAGCGTAGTATTTAGTGCCCTCAAAGGTTCTGGCAACAAACATCGACACCGGTCCGGTGGTGGCCATATCAAGGAAGGCGTCGTAAGGCAGGTAGAGAAATTCCCCACCCTCAATCTCGTAATATTTATAGCATTTTGAGTGGTTTTTCTTGCAATTTTTAATATCATTATCGCTTGTAGCCAAGGTGTCGGGCACATTATCTCCATTGCTATCATACAAATAACCGTCCTGTTTAGTCTCATCACCCGCAGACTGAGTTATGATTTTACCGAGCAGCAACTGAAGTTCTATTCGTTGTTGTTCCGAGAGTGTGCCGGTGTAACCAGTATTAAGCGTGCCGTCGGAGTTGCCTACTCCCTGCCAGCTAACTGTCCCGTCGCTATTAACAACTGGCTGCATAAGCCCACCGCCCGAAGAGCTAAAGAGGCCGGAGCTACCATTGGAAAAACCCTTGTATAGGCTGCTACCGCCTAGGGAATCGGTGCTTAAACCTGCAGCTCTTAGCGCTCCATTATAAGCTATCTCGGCTTCGAGAGACTCTCTCGAAGTAGGCAAGTATCCTGCAAGTTCAGGATGGTTCAAGATGTTGACTGAGTGCCACCCGTCTATGAAATCGCTAGCGGCGCTTTCCCAGTCGCCGTTAGAAATATCTTTCACTAGAGCAATACCACTATTGATGATGCTGCCAATGGCATCTATCTTCATTTCGGTGCGCTCGTATTCCAGAAGTGAATTTTCATATTCCCACTGTCGACGAATTTCATTGTCTTGAGCAGCCCAGTGTCTTTGAGTAATGGCCGGGTCGATACCGAATAAATCGGCTACAGCTGCCACGCTATTCTTAACTTCCTTTTTAGCTTGATCACCGGTACTGGGTTTAGATGTATCACTTTGAGGCTGTGTTGTACTGGCTGTATCGGCCGGCTTAACACCTGTGCCGGTGTCTGTCGGGGTCCCCGTGGTTCCGCCGCTGCCTGCGGAACTGCTAGAGACACAATCCTTCCATTTTTCGTATGTTGGTGTGTAGTCAAGGCCACCGTTCTTCTTCTTGTTATTTACCCACTCGAGATATCTGGATTGGTCGGTTGATACAACTCCTTGAGATATGTCAAAGCCAAGCGCCCCCTGAAGAGCAAGCTCCTCGTTATTGCATTTGACATTGTTAATTACCTTGGTGTTTATCTGTACAGTCGCTGAGGCTGAAAATCTTGATTGGTATTTACTCTGCAAGAAAAATGACAACGTAATTAGGACTGCTGCAAGTCCCAAAACCAACACCCACGCAACATAAACCTTGCGTTTGGGCACGGGATTGATTTTCTTTATCTTATCTTCCATTGGCGTAATTATACCATTTTTCACGAATGTCGTCTGGCTATTATGGGATATTATTGCGATGATCGTCGCGCCACTTAGCGATTTCTTGATGGTGACCACCTAATAGAATTTCTGGAACTTTTAATCCATTGTATTCTGGAGGCTTGGTATATTGGGGATATTCGGTGGTATTGTCTGAAAACGTTTCATCGACAGGAGAGGCTTCGTTGCCCAATACGCCGAGGATCAAGCGTGCCGTTGCTTCAACGATTAATAAAGCCGGTATTTCCCCGCCCGCTAAAACATAGGGTCCAACTGAAACGATTTCGTCGCAATATTTCTCTATTCGTGCGTCAAAGCCTTCGAAGCGACCGCATACGAGCACGATATGATCTACTTTGGATAGTTTCTCGGCTTTACCTTGGTTGAATTGCCCACCTGTGGGGGAGAGAAGGACTATTACTGCTGCCGGGAATTTCTCTTTAATTTCTTCAATGGCCGGCACAACGACATCGGGTCGCAGCACCATGCCTGGGCCGCCGCCATAAGGAGTATCATCGACTTGCTTGTGTCTACCAAGGCCATAGTCACGCAGGTTAATGATTTCAATCTCGATTAAACCATCCTTTTGGGCTCGGCCTAGAATAGATGCATCTAAATACGGCCTTATCGCATCGGGATATAATGTAATAATTGTATATTTCATCACCATAAATATAACAGAAAAGCCACGAAAATGTGGCTTTTTCTGCTTCCGATACTACGGAAATTATTTCTCAGTTTATTCTTACTCCAGTGGAGTCGTGTTCTCTTCTTCGATCGGTTGAATTACCGGGGTTTCTTCCTTAACTGGTGATTCCTCGATAACTGGAGTCTCTTCGACTGCAGGCGCGGGCGTTTCGTCTCGGCGATCGCCTCGACCGCCTTCTGGTTCGATAATCTTCAAGTTGACTCGGGCATTATTCTTGGCGCCCAAGACGCGGAGTAGCGTTCGAATTGACTTAGCGGTGTTTCCTTCTTTGCCGATAACCTTGCCCATATCTTCAGGGGCAACAGTAAGCTCCAGAAGCACTCCCATTTCATCAATCTTGCGCTCAACCTGTACTTTTTCAGGATTGTCAACAATCTCTTTAACAATATACTCGACAAACTCTTTGTCGTGCTCTTCGGCGGGGTTCATTAAACCTCCTCTTTCTTGGTTTCTTGGTTTATATTTTCTTCAGTATTAGATTCTTCCTTGCTTTCGGGTTCTGGAGTTTCCGATGGCGATCCTTCTATCTTGGCGGTAGTTTTGGGTTTTTCTTCGGCCTTTTCTTTCTTTTTGGATTCTTTGGGCTTAGAAGGGGTATACTCGATTAATTTGTGCTTGATATTTTGTGCACCTAAAAGCCTCGCCACAGTATTTGTGGGTTTGGCGCCATTGTCTAACCACTTCATTAGACCGTCTTTATCTATTTGAACTTGTTTGGTGATGGGGTCGAACCAGCCTAACTTAACCAGATAGTCACCCTTGGTTGCATTTGTGCGGGGGGTCACAACAATCTGAAAGTGCGGATCGTTCTTCCTACCAACTCGTCGCAATCTGATTCTAAGCATTGTCAAAACCTTTCTGTACTCTAGATTATCCTAACAAATTTGGGTAATTCGGTCAATACCTCCCTATAACCATTGATAAAATCCTTTGCTTTGAGGACGTTTTTATTCTCTGGTTGGATGAGGCTAACGCAGAAATTACTTCCTTTTTTCTTGCCTTCGATTATTTTATAATGCTTGCCCTTAGCCGTGAAAAAGATACCGGGCCATTTGGTAAATGACCGGTATTTTCTATCTATCGTTGCAGCGTCGTCGTCAGCCTTAATTTGTCCATCGGATTTAGTAATAATATGGGTGTAGGTGGCATAGTGCTCAGATTGCTCTTTGGGTTCAGAGCCGCCACTTATATACCCATCAATTACAGAAATTATCTTTGAGGCTGCCAGCTTGGCTATTGAATTTTCAAGACTCGGTGCGTCCATACTGTCAATGCCAACCTCGAATTGGTGGATAATTGGGCCGGCGTCCATTTTGTCGTTTAGCACTATAAAACTGATGCCGGTTTTTTCTTGGCCATCATAAATCGCCGTCTCAATAGGAGACGGACCGCGATATTTTGGAAGCAGCGAAGGATGAATGTTGATAAATCGGTTCGGCAGCAATTCTAATATATAGTTTGGGATAATTTTACCGAACCCGGCGACAACAGCACAGTCGATTTGCTCATTATGGATGAGGTCGCTAATCTTTTCCCAATCATCCGCTGTCTCGGCAAAAAGTATCGGTTTATTGTTTTTCTTTGCCAAGGTGATCATTGGATTTGGGGTTGGTTTAAGGCCTCGGCCGGCAGGTTTGGGACAGCGCGTGACAAGGGCGAGAACGTTAATATCGTTGCTACTCACAATTTCGTTAAAAGCCGGTATTCCAAAAGAATCGGCACCAAAAAACAGCATTCTGGTTTTAGCTGGCATTTTTTTCCTTCTCTTGCATGGCAAATCTATCGGTAACTAACACTCCATCAAGATGGTCCAGCTCATGTTGAATGATTCGCGCTGGCAAGCCCTTGGCGTTGAGACGGCGTCGCCGACCTTCAATATCAAAGTAAATTACCTTTATTTCGGTGGGACGGACAATTTTGTATTGTTTGCCGGGAACCGAAAGGCATCCTTCTTCTTCCTCGTCAAAAAGAGTCCCGTAATAAATTATCTTGGGATTAATTAGAACAGTTAATGGCAAAGGCGATGGTTTGTCTGACTTATCTGTTGATTGATTTTCAACAACAGCAATCTTTATATCCTGTCCAACCTGTACCGCTGCTAATCCCATGCCGTCTTTTTGGCGCATGGTAGCAGTCATATCATCAATTAATCGTTTGATTTCTGGGGTAACAGATTGGACTGTTTGCGCTTTTTTATGGAGTGCTGGGTTAGGAGCAGTCAGAATTTCGAGTATTTGAGGCATTATTATAAGACTTTATTATACGTTTGAATGAGATGGTTGATGCAATTGGTAGTTGTAAACCGAGATGCGATTTGTTTGCTGGCTCGACCGAAATGATTAATTAATTTATCATTTCTCGCCAGAGATAATATACTATCAGCAAATTGCTTTTCATTCAAGGGTACTAGGTATCCATTTTCGTTGTCGCGAACCAGGTCAGCGGGCCCAAGACGATTAATCGCTACAATCGGCAAACCACCAGCCATTGCCTCCAAGACAGCAATAGCCTGGGTGGCGCTTGTCGATGGATAAACAAATATGTCGCAGGCACCATAAAGTTTATTTAATTCACCTCTCGGCATAAAACCACCAAAGGTTACATTGTCGCTAAAAGCCTGTTTTTTGACGATTTTACGATAAATATCTTCTTGCTGACCGTGACCAATTATCAGCAAATGGAGATTTTCCTCTTTCTGCAAAACTGACTTAAAGGCGCGGAGTAAGAAGCGAATATTATTTTCGTCGTCCAGGCGACTAACGCAAAGTACGATTTTTTGACCGTGAGGGATATTGAATCGCCGCCGCACTTCGTCTGGAGGGCAGGCGGAGTAATCGCTAATATTTATCCCCATAGGCACTATCTCAAGAGGCGTGACAATACCATACATCTTGGCCAGTTTGCGTGCGGATGGGCTGGGCACTGTGACCGCATTGGATTGATTGGCAATTTTTTT
>CAYUJF010000004.1:2466-11704 GCA_964445015.1 uncultured Candidatus Saccharibacteria bacterium | reverse complement strand
GCGGAAATATACCAAGCTTTAGCAAATGGCTTGAGGCTATCGCGGTAGTAGCGAGTGTGTTCGGTGAAAAGATTATCAAAAGAAAAAACTCGCGGTAGATATAATTTTTTTGACGATGTTAATCCTAATAGACCGACGTTGTATACACTGAAAATATGTATTAGATCGAGCTCGAGTTCGCGAACTTGCTTGTGAATTGAGGAGGGGGGTATTTTCGCTAACGGATTTTCGGGACGATTAGGCAATATAATGGATGGAATGCGAAAAACATCATTTGATTTGTCTTGGTACTTTGGGAAACCTGGCGCAAAAATAAACACCTCGTGACCTGCTTGAGTCAATCCTTTGCGAGAAGCTTCAACCACCACCGACTTGCCTGTTGGCGTTGGTAAATATGTATCAGTAAAAAATCCTATCCTCAAAACACTCCTTTTGTCTTCGGGCGTTCCCTGTGTGGTCTTGTGTTGATTATAATCAAGGAAAGCGGGATGGTACCCCCACTATTATATCAGATGAGATTAATCAAGGAGCATCGACAAGCACCTTATTTGAGTTAAGATATATTTCATCTATATTCGCAGGCGGCCAGTTTTCGCGATCGATATATGTTGATAGTTTATCTTTGTCGATAACAGTATTAACGCCATCGATAACACCCTCAATTTTTTTGGGACTCTTTGAATAAATGTCAATTTTTCTGAAGTATGGCGGCAGCTTAAAAGCATGTCGGGAGCTCATAAACTTTTCAAGCGATGCCGGTACCCTCATGCCGAGCATTTCTTCCAAGACTGGGATAGCGCGGTCGCTATGCAAGTATGTTTTGTCTTTTGTCTGCCCCATGAGACGCCATATCATGTCCATAATCATGTAAATATTATCGTCGCCAGGCATCGACAACCACTGATTAACTCCGAGTACTGCCGTTTCGTCGAAAATAAGCTCTTGGTAATCAAGGACCTTCTTTGTAGCAACAATGTATATGGGTCTGACGGTGGGTAATTTGAAATGCTTGCCAGCCTCCATAATTACAATATTACCCTTAATTTGGCTGGCGACGTTATTAACGGAAAGATACGAACCATTGTCGTCGGTCGATGATGAATATGGGCATACAATTAAATTAATATTTCCTGTGAGATTGCCTATGACAGATTCGATTTTCGTCTCGCACCATGCAATTGATTTCTTTGTTCTGTCAGAAAGGTTATTAATTCTGATTTGTCCGTGACGCAGTTGCCAAAGTGACTCAGGGTCGATATTGCCGCTGCCCAGATAGAGGTCGAAATCAAAATAATTCTGATATTGTTCAGCTATATGTCTTGCCGTGTATGCGGGTTTGCGGTCATTGAAAAATCCAAAGTTAAGTGGATCATCAATAATAACATTGTGAAAATTATATCCGAGCAATTTCACTCCGCCGCGAGTACTTAATACGGCGCTAATCTTATTGTCGCTGAGTGCATTAAGCGCACGGGCGTACTCTTTGTTGCTAAGACGGTCGCTAATTTCTGCAACTGCAGGTATGGGTAAAGTTTCTATTAAATATCTTTTGACTATATCGAGATGTCTGTAGCTTGGCAGCAAGATCAAGGACGGTTTTTTTGAAGCCGATATTATTTCCAGATAACGCAACATCCTTTTTTGGAAGTGTCCAATGATCAACTCATGGGATCTCTGAGAGACGGTTGATTTTGCAATTGGACGAAACTCGGCTATCCGGCTGCAATCAGGTAATAATTCAAACAAAGTCTCACCGAACGACGTGCAATAAAAACGACTTAATTCTTTGGCTAAATCCAGAATTTGATCGGAAACAGTCTTGCGGCCAATAATGGCTGTAATGGATTTTATTTTACCGAGATTGATATTGGGATTTTTTATTTCCTCGCTAATTATACCGATCTCCATTTTATTTCTGAAATCGACCTCTACTGCTGAACCGCGAGGTATCAAAGAATCTGCGCAATAATAATAGCCCCCCAACAGATCCCTGGAATGGCGACTTAAGAGCACGTTGTAGTAGTGCATAGGATTGTATTACTTCGGAGATTTTCCTAGCAATTGAATGATATCGTCTTGGAGTGCGTCAATATTTTCGTGAGTCGGAGCTGATATCGTAATCGCTTTGTCGAAAAGTCGGTTACTGAAGTTTTCCTTTATTTTACTTTTATCAACGACGTCCGAGTGAGTTATTGCGATAATCTCTTTTTTCTTTGCAAGTTTTTCGCTAAACGATTCAAGCTCGGTACGAATTGTCTGATAGTCTTTTTTTGGGTTAATACTATCAGCTCTGATTAAATGGATGATAATTCGGGTTCTTTCAATATGTTTGAGAAAACCGACACCCAGACCCTTGCCGTGAGATGCACCCTCTATTAGTCCCGGAATATCTGCGACAGTATAGGTAACGCCCTTATGTTGGCCTACTCCTAAAATTGGCTCAAGGGAACTAAAAGGATAGTCGGCAATTTTGGGTTTTGCGTGCGTTATTGATGCAATTAAAGTTGACTTGCCGGCATTGGGTAGGCCGACCAGTCCAACATCCGCCATTAGCTTTAACTCTAACGACAGCGTCTCCTTGTCACCTTTTTCACCCTCGGTTCGTTCGCGTGGGATTTGATGGGTTGGTGACGCAAATCTTTTATTTCCGTACCCGCCCTTGCCACCTTCGGCGACTTTCAGCATCTGCCCTTCGTGGGTGAGGTCAAACAGTGTTTGACCATGAGAATCAAAAACCACCGTGCCCAAAGGCAGGTCGATGGTCAAGTCTTCACCGTTTTTACCATGACGATTATTCCCACTTCCCGCACCGCCATTTTCGGCTTTGTAACTATGTTGTCTGTTTTGATCGACGAGGGTATTTTTTTCCCGAGTGGCGCGTAGAAAAATGTCACCGCCGCGTCCACCGTCGCCTCCGTCAGGACCACCTTTGGCGACATATTTTTCACGCCTAAAGCTGACGCATCCATCGCCACCTCGTCCTCCCTCGACAGTAATTTTTGCTGTATCTATCATGATTTAAGAATACATCAACCAAGAACTTTTATAAAGTTTTGGTTCAGATTTTTGATTCAAGATTTAAGAATATACAAATGATCATAATTCGTAAATCCTGAATCTTGAATCATGAAATTAGAACGGTGCGGTGAAGCGGCCGCCGACAATAGCTTCGAAGTGCAAATGGGGTCCTGTAGAGCGGCCAGTATTTCCAGAAGCGCCAATATATTGACCTCCGCTAACAGTCTGACCGACCGAAACGCCGATGCTCGAAAGGTGGGCATAACGGGTCTTAACTCCGCCGCCATGGTCGATGGTAATAATATTGCCATAACCGCCATTCCAACCATAAGAAGCCTGAACGACAGTCCCTCCGCGCGAGGCGACTACGCCGCTACCGGAAGGTAGGGCGATATCGGTGCCAGTGTGTCCTCCTCCTAGGCGTCTTGAAACTGATCCGCCAGACACTGGCCGAACAAAACCACCTTCAGACGCACTACTGCCACTGTCGGAATAGCGACTGTCGGCGATGTAGGTGTTTTTTTGTTGTGTCTGATTTGCTTTTGCGATTAGGGTGCTACTGATATCGCCGGGAGGCAGTATTAGTTTTTGGCCGGGTGTAATATTCTCGCCTTTGAGATCGTTTTGATATTGAATAGTGGCAACCTTGAGGCCATATTTCCAACCGATTTTTGAAAGAGTATCTCCATTCTCGACAATATATGTGATATTGGTAGTTCGATCTTCCTGCTTTTGTTCAGCTGTGTCTTCCTTGGGTTTTTCTGTAACTTTGGTTTCGGTGATAATCGGCTGACTATAATAACCGGATGCGTTTTCCATGGTGGTTGTCAGAACTAAGGAAGCCGGGTCTTCTTCTATCACCGGTGTAACATTACCAATATTAGCCATGAAGTTGGCTTTTTCCTCAATAGCGATAGTGTCGGGATCGTACAAAATCTCGCGAACCATTTTTTGTTTTGCGAGGGCACTTTGAGTACCGAGGATGATTAGCAAGAAAATAAATAAGAGATGATATCCCCAAAAAGGTCTTCTACCGATATATAAATACCAGTGCCTTATTGGGTTCTCGTGATCTCTGTTGACCCCTCGGCGTCGAAAGGATATTTGAGAAAAAACTTCCGATATCCGTGTGAACGCTTTGGGGATAGGTAATGGGACTGATTCGTCGTCGTTGCCAAATATTTTATTCATAATAGTGTCTTAAGACTTAAGACAATGACCATAATACCAAAGGTTAGGTTGCTGTCAAGTAGATTTTCCCATTTTCATATGACAAGCATTGACTTCTCAGCTAATTCTAAGTAATATAGACGAACATTATTAACAACAACCAATCAATCCAAATAGATTTATGCGGATACTAATCATTGAAGACGATCACAAGATTGCCGGTGCTGTTAAGAAGGGACTGGAGCAAGAGCATTATGCTGTTGATGTGTCGTATGATGGCAAGGATGGCTTAGCAACGGCTTTAACCACTAAATACGATTTGATTATTCTAGATAGAATGCTGCCCGGTGTCGATGGAGTTCAAATTAGTAAGGCACTGCGTAATGACAAAAATAATACTCCAATTATTTTTTTAACCGCCAAAGACAAGGTCTGCGATAGGGTCGAAGGCCTAAATTCTGGTGGTGACGATTACCTTGTGAAACCTTTCGCTTTCGAGGAACTTTTGGCGAGAGTGCGAGCATTGCTGAGACGCCCGTCAGATGCTAATCATACTATATTGAAAATAGACGATCTGAGTTTGAATACTGTGACATATGAAGTCAAAAGAGGAGCCAAGACAATTAATCTGTCCAGTAAAGAGTATGCACTTCTTGAATATTTAATGAGAAACCCGAACCGAATATTGACGAAGGACAATATTATTTCTCATGTCTGGGACTATGATGCCGATATTCTTCCGAATACAGTCGAAGTATTCATCGGATATCTGCGCAATAAAATCGACCGCAAATTTTCAAATAAACAACCGCTGATACATACGGTTCGTGGATTTGGTTATAAAATCTCACCAGAGGAAAAATAATATGCATTTAAAAACAGCATATATAAGACTCACGGTTTATTACGTATTGATAGTGATGCTTATTAGCGTCATGTTTAGTAGCGTAATCTATAAAATAGCTTCATTTGAATTAGGGAGCGGTCTAAGTAAGCAAAGTAGGATTTTTCGCGAGGAGAACTTCGGTGTGCCTGCTCCGGCGCCACTGCAAAAACTTGATCGTATTCGGTCTGAGCAACTCGCTGAAAGTACCGGCAAACTCAGAAATAATCTTATTTATTTCAATATATTAATTCTACTTTTGTCGTCTGCAGGATGTTATTTTTTGGCTCGGAGGACGTTGCGACCCGTTGAGGAATCAATCAAATCACAGAGCAGATTTACCGGTGACGCCTCGCATGAACTGCGAACGCCATTGGCTGCCATGCGCAGCGAAACAGAGGTAGCTTTGAGGAACGGAGAACTAACGCTCGCTGAATCAAAAAAACAACTCCAGAGTAATTTGGAGGAGATAGAAAAATTGGAAACATTATCGGAGGCATTGCTTAAATTGTCGAGATATGACGAAAAAGAAATACCAGAATTCCGCAAGATTGATTTGTCGGAAGCTGCAGTATCTGCATATGAAAAAGTTGCAAAAATGGCTGATGCTAAGCAGATCGATTTTGACAACCATTTGACGCCAGTTTATGTATACGGTGACAAGGGCAATATTGTAGAATTATTGGCGATATTGCTTGAAAATGCAATTAAGTACAGCTATCCGAGATCTACAATATCAATCAAAACATTTACCGATAAAAAATTCGGTGGTGTCAGCGTTGCAGACGGTGGAATTGGCATTAAATCAAATGATCTCCGTCATATATTTGAACGGTTCTACAGGGCGGATAATTCCCGTTCAAAAGTAACCGCTGACGGATACGGCCTCGGTCTCTCAATTGCTAAAGCAATCATTGATTATCACAAAGGAAAGATCGTCGTTAAAAGCATACCGGGTAAGGGAAGTAAGTTTACAGCCTTAATACCTATTGTGTCCGACAAGAAGAATAGATTCTAAGCTAATTTTAAGACTGTTCTAATATTATGATGTTTACCGACGCGCGACCTATTTCGGTAGACGATTCTCGAAGCGGCTGGCGCATCCTCCTGGCGCCAGCTGCTTGCAGCATGAAAGATCTCAGTTGATTCTCAGAAACTATCTATATATTTAAGCCAGTTCCAGTTTGATAGATCAAATCATACAATAATAAATATTCGATTAAGAGGAAATATGTCTAAAAACTTGTTTATAAGTGCGTGGCAGAAAGTCAAAAGCATCCCCCGTATGTGGAAGATAATTCTTGGCGTGGTATTAATTGTTTTGGGCGGATATATAATTTACCACATCCAAACGTCAAAAAATAATTCAACAACCTATCAAACCGCCGAAGCTTCGAAGGGGACACTCACGGTATCGGTATCTGGCACTGGCAATATCGCCGTCGATAAACGGTCGAGCGTCAGTCCCGGTATCACCGGTGAAGTATATGACCTATCGGTCAAGCTAGGCGATACGGTTACAGAGGGACAGCTCTTATTTAAGCTTGATAATGATCAGCTCGATACGCAGGTTGCATCTGCTTATTCTAGTTATCTGCAGGCCAAACAAAACTACGAGAATAGCGTGGCCCAATTGCTGCAAGCTCAGAAAAACCAAAGCGATACAGCTAATAAGCCAAGTGCAACCGATGAAGAAAAGAACATTGCTAATCAACAGGTTAACTCAGCTCAAATGGCCGTGGAGGCTGCCAAACAAAAAATTGAATCGTCATGGAATGACTATGAACTTGCCAAAGAAAATGCCGCTAAGCGAACTGTCACCGCGCCGATAAATGGCACGATTACTTCATTAAATGTTACCGAGGGCGATCAGCTGGGCTCGAGTAGCAATAGCTCGAGTAATCAATCAAGCAGTTCAACCGGACAGTCCTCCTCGAACAGCTCGACTTCGAGTTCTGCTGCAATTGTGATTGATGATTTAAGTTCTATGAAGGCATCGGTATCTATCAACGAAGTTGATGCTAGTAAGGTTAAGACCGGCCAAAAAGCATCGATGACATTCGATGCAATCGATGGATTGGAAATTACAGGTAAGGTTGAGCAGATAAGTACAATTGGCACGGAAACAAGCGGTGTAGTAACTTACCCTGCTACAATTAGTTTCGATTCGCTCGATGAAAGACTGAAACCACAAATGAGTTTGACGGCGACTATTACTACGGACGTAAAGCAAGATGTTTTGATGGTGCCTAACGCCGCTGTTAAATCAAGTAATAGTGTCAGCTATGTTCAAGTTATGAAAAATGGTTCGCCGCAGAAACAAACCGTTGAAATCGGTGCATCAAATGATAGTTATACGGAAATTACTAATGGATTGAGTGCGGGCGATGTTGTGGTGACGCAGACGATCACTAAATCAAGTAAAAGCGCTAGCTCGTCATCATCGAACAGTTCCAATAAATCAAACAGCAACAACACTTCCAGCCTTCGCGGATTGACCGGGGGTGGTGGGTTTAGCGGCCCTCCAGGAAACTAATATTTTTTACGATTGTGAAAAAAATAATTCATTGTAGCAACATCAGTAAGACTTATGTCAACGGCGATATATCAACCACTGTCCTCAAGAATGTATCACTGTCTATCGACGAAGGTGAGTTCATAGCCATCGTTGGTCCGTCCGGTTCTGGCAAGTCGACCTTAATGAATATCCTAGGTGCGTTGGATACGCCAACAACCGGTACGTATAAACTGAATGGATGTGACGTCTCGAAGATGTCTGATGATGAATTAGCGGAAATCCGTATCAGTGAAATAGGCTTCGTCTTTCAGTCGTTTAATCTTCTGGCACGAGCCAGTGTAATAAAAAACGTGGAGTTACCGCTAATTTATGCGGGTGTACCTATTGAGAAACGAACATCTTTAGCGCAAGCCGCTCTTGGAAAAGCCAATATGGAGAAAAAATATCTCAACAATAAATCAAATCAACTATCGGGCGGACAAATGCAGAGAGTCGCCATCGCCCGCGCGCTGGTAAATGATCCATCGATATTATTCGCCGATGAACCGACGGGTAATTTAGACCAGAAAACCGGTCGTTTTGTGCTGGATACATTTAGAAAACTAAACGAATCGGGACGAACAATTATCCTAATTACACACGACCAATATGTAGCAAGGCACGCCGATAGAATAATTCAGATTAGCGACGGTGAAATTGTAAGTGATTCGGCAAACAGCGAACGGATTGTCGAAAAATTAGACGGAGAAAACCAATAATGAGGATACGAGATTTATTGCATGAAGCTTATTCGGCCTTGGCGGCTAATAAGGCCCGAACCAGTCTAACAATGTTGGGCATCATTATAGGTATTAGTTCGGTTATTGTCCTGGTGGGCGTCGGTCAAGGTGCAACTTCATCGGTCACGTCAAGTATTTCCAGTTTAGGTTCTAACTTGCTTGTTGTGTCTCCAGGTTCGACTAATTCCGGTGGTATTCGCGGTGCTGCTGGTAGCGCAACTACGCTGAAAGAAAAGGATGCCAAAGCTATCAAAGAGCAAGCAACAAATGTTGCCGCTGTTGCCATGGAGTTGTCGGGTCGTTACCAAGCTACTTACAAATCAAGCAATACAAACTCATCTGTTATCGGTACCGAGGCTTCGTATGCGGATATTCGCAGCGTCACTATGGAGACTGGCACCTTTATCAATGATCAACAAGTTAAAAGCACATCGAAGGTGGCAGTCCTTGGTTCGACGACCCGAGACGATTTGTTTGGTGAGGGAGTTGATCCAATTGGCTCGATAATTAAAATTAATAAAATACAGTTTAAGGTTATTGGGGTAGCTGAGGCCAAAGGAGGTTCTGGGATGACCAGCAACGACAGTGCTATCTTTGTGCCGATATCTGCTGCACAGACATTTTTGGCTGGTAAGTCAGCTATCTCGAGCATCGATATCCAGGCCTCTTCATCCGATACTGTCTATGCTGCGCAGGATGAGGTGACTAACATTATGATGTCTCAGCATAATATATCAGACGCTTCTTCCGCTGATTTCACCGTGACTAATCAGGCTGATATTGTGTCCAGTCTGTCGTCTGTGACCAGTACTTTGACGCTATTACTTGGTGCTATCGCCGGGATATCTTTACTAGTAGGCGGTATCGGCA
>CAYUJF010000004.1:0-2456 GCA_964445015.1 uncultured Candidatus Saccharibacteria bacterium | reverse complement strand
ATGCTTACAACAGTGACTGAAAGGACCAGGGAGATCGGCCTGCGTAAAGCCGTTGGCGCAAAAAAGAAGGATATCAGTTCGCAGTTTTTAGCTGAGTCGGTTGTCATGACATTTCTTGGCGGCGTAATCGGTATAGCTTTGGGATGGAGTATCGCACTTGTAGTCACGAGTTTGGGAGTGGTAAATGCCACTATTACGTGGCAGTCTGTTGCCCTGGCTTTTGGAGTATCGGCATTAGTTGGTGTGGCTTTCGGCTATTATCCTGCTCGTCGGGCCGCTGCTCTTAACCCCATCGATGCTCTGAAATATGAATAATATATATCTCAAAATTCAAATATCAAAATTCAAAATAGTGGTATCGCTGCGTGATAAAATAATCACCAATCACATATCACTTATCACAAATCATTAATAAAGAAAGGAAAGCATGAAAAATACAAAAACAATTATTGTGGTCATCACGATAGTAGGAATTGCCGGAGGAGCCTTTTTCGGCGGCATGAAATATGGTCAACAAACCAAGGGGCCGAAAAACCTACCGGCTGGTTTTGCTCAAAATGGGCAGGGTATGCCCAATCGCAACGGCCAAAATGGTCGAGGTAATATGGTTGTTGGCGAAGTAATCTCGAAAGACGATAAGAGCCTAACAATCAAAACTCAAGATGGCAGTACAAAAACTGTCTATTTTACCGACTCAACTACCGTCACAAAGTCGGCGAAGGGAACGGTAAGCGACCTCAACACCGGCGCGCAGGTTAGCACCGAGGGCACGAGTAATTCAGATGGTAGCATTGCTGCCAATACCATCCAGATTAGGTAGAGATCTTGTCGACAGCAATTCTGACTTGGACGGACTTGTTTGATAGGCTGATGCCGCTCTGAGTGCTAATGCCAACGTCATACGTTTTGTCGGCGCTAACATTGTTAATATTAATCTCTTCAGTATTTACGGAATTGATAGCGTTGATCACATTTGCGTCGCCTTCGATGGTAATGGTAGATGGAGTAATAGTGATCGCGCTAATATAGTAGCCTTCCTTGGGTGAGCCAATGATATTAGGCTTGATGCCGACTGTGCGATTGCGTCCTGATTCAACAATCGAAACCGATACCCCGACGTTGGTCGGATTAACGGTGACGTTATCTTTAAGTTTATTGGCCACCTGAAGTTCAACATTTCTAGTAAGTGATTCCGACTCTCCATTCAAATCTACTTCGGCGGTTATTTGATCGATACTTGCAACTATACTTCTGGCCGCCGAAATGGTTGCTGTAGCTGGATCGGCTTTGTAACTTCCGACTATAAATCCAGTCGCCGGTTCTCCTTGGATTACCACCGTAACCGGCAGTTCCCTGGTAATAACAGGTTCGATATTTACAATGACTTTTTTTGGGCTGATAGTACTAATCGAGACACCGTTCACTTTTGATCTGGCTTGCACGTTCACTTCGTGGGTACCAGTGCCCAGGTCCTTTAAGTCGACGTAGACTTCGAATTGATCAGGCTGTAGCGACTGCCACTTTGTCTGGGTGGCCTGAATTGTTAACTCGGCATACTCTTCGCTCAAAACCGCAACTGTCCCGGAAGAGGTATTCCTTGTGTCGATTTTAATAGCGCCAGGAAACTTGCCTGACCGCGATTGGTCTAATGACACAAAAATCCACAACCCTGCTGCGACAACGAGCATCATTACTTTCACTTGCCAATTTTGAGTTAT
The DNA here is from genome assembly GCA_964445015.1 of uncultured Candidatus Saccharibacteria bacterium. Classification (GTDB taxonomy): domain Bacteria; phylum Patescibacteriota; class UBA1384; order UBA1384; family UBA1384; genus CAYUJF01. The sequence continues at coordinate 738 of CAYUJF010000004.1, read as the reverse complement.
GAATTGTGTGAATTTATTCATTTTGTCTGACGTGGTTTTAAGTGGCCGAGGATAATTTTTTGTAAATTTTCTCTGTTGATACCCGATTCAAGCAGGCCATCAACAGCGATTGAGATTTCGCCTCGTTCTTCCGAAACGATTATTGCAATGGCGTCGGTAGTTGATGTAATACCTACGGCGGCGCGGTGGCGGGTTCCCAAACGAAAATCAAACTTGTTATCACTAAGTGGCAGTATTACTTTAGCTGCAGAAATTTTATTTCCCTCTACCACCACCGCGCCGTCGTGGAGGGCTGATTCTGGGGCGAAGATAGAGAGAAGCAACTCGGCGGATAAGTTAGCGTCGAGTTTAACTCCATTTTCTTTATATTCCCGAAGGCCTGTTTTTCGGCCGATTACTATAATAGCGCCGATTTTTTGATGAGCCATAACTTCGGCCGCATCGGCAATAGTCTTGGTCAGCTCGACGACGTCACTTCTACGAAGGACTGTAAATTCAGTCACAAACTGTGTTCGACCCAATTTTTCTAAGCCAGCTCTAAGTTCGGGCTGAAAAATAACCGGTATAGCAACAGCTAATGCGGTGGCAGAAAAGCGCAAGATAAAGTTGAGTGTGTCGAGATGGAAAAGTTGGGCCATTATCCAGAGCACGAGCAATATGGCAAGCCCATAAATAATCCTTATCGCTCTTGTTTCGCGAACTAACATATAAAGCCAATAGAACAATGCCGCAACGAGG
>CAYUJF010000003.1:18314-25854 GCA_964445015.1 uncultured Candidatus Saccharibacteria bacterium | reverse complement strand
TGGGCCAACAAATTGTAAGTACAACCTTTGTGGAAGCGGCTCAGAAATTGCTAGATGAGCTACCCTCAAAAATAGGCGATGAAAAAATCGCCGAACTCGATGTTGGCGAATCCAGTTTCACGCTTGAGGTTGTGACGAACAAAAAAGTCCGTCTGATTTTTGACATAATGCAACCACTCGACCTCCAACTTGATGCTGTTGACTATCTCTATAAAGAAAAACGTGGCGATATCAAAACCTACGCCGATCTCCGCGTCCTCGGCAAGGCGTATGTGAAATAAATCAGCCAGACCCACAATTATATTTTATAGATATTATCTACTGGGTTGATATTCGAGTTGGTAAAGAGATAATAAAATCATGGCGAAGAAATCGACAACCTATTACGTCTGTAGTGAATGTGGGCATGAGGCGCTCAAGTGGGCGGGGCAGTGTTCCAACTGCAAAGCTTGGAATACTTTCAAGGAACTCAAAATTGATTCCGCCGTCGCATCATCTTCCTCGCGGAAGGCAGAAGCGGCCAAGACGTTCTCTTATGATGATATCGATAATAAACTTCTGAAGCGTATCGAAATCGCATCGCCGCTGGTTTCTGATGTGCTGGGCGGTGGAATTATCAGAGGGTCACTGCTTCTCTTCGGCGGCAGCCCCGGGGTAGGGAAGTCAACGTTACTTTTGTCACTCGTCAATAAAATCAAAAATAATTGTCTGTATGTATGTGGCGAGGAATCGCTGCACCAGGTCAAAGACAGGGCATCGCGTTTACCTCATAGAAATGACAATCTTAGATACTTGTCGGAAACTGATATCGATGTTATTTCATCTACCATCATCGAACAGAAACCCGATATTGTTGTCATCGACTCCATCCAAACAATCTTTAACCCCGCCTACCCATCAACCGCCGGTAGTTTGGTGCAGGTTAGAGAGGCAGCGATGAAGCTGCAAGGAATTGCTAAGAAAAACGATATTGCCATGCTAATTGTTGGCCATGTGACTAAGACGGGTGACATTGCAGGGCCCAAAGTGCTCGAGCATATTGTCGATGGCGTTTTCTACATCGAACAGGAAAGCGATGACATTCGGCTTTTGCGCGCCGCCAAAAACCGCTTCGGCTCGACTCAGGAGGTGGCGCTGCTGCAGATATCATCGACCGGAATCGCCGAGATAAGAAACCCTGAGTCGGCGTTTTTGGCGGCGCGCGATGCGACCTTACCGGGATCAGTGATCACCGCAATGGTTGAAGGTAGCCGTGTTCTACTAGTGGAAGTTCAGGCATTGGTTGTGCCAACGGTTTTCGGTTTCCCGAGGCGCTCGGCAGTTGGCATCCATCCACAAAGGTTGGAATTACTCTTAGCCGTCATCGATAAGCGTGCCAAGATCAGTCTTCGTAATTACGATGTTTTTGTGAAGGCAACCGCCGGCTTTGCCGCCAAGGAAGCCAATGTTGACATAGCTATCGCCGCAGCTCTGGTGAGCGCGTTTAAGAATAAAGCCATCGATAAGAAATACTGTCTCTTTGGTGAGGTTGGATTATTGGGTGAAATCATTTACCCCAAAGACACATCACTTCGAACTAAAACCGCCCAGAATATGGGTTTTACAAAAACAGCTAAGTCGAAGAAACTAGACGAGGCACTCAAAGAGATCGGACTATAGAGTGGTAAAGCTACGAACGGACGAAGTGACAATTGACGAACCAGCTTGAGTTCGGACTTTGTAATAGTAAGTTTTACCACTCGAGAGACCGCTTAATGTAATGGAATGACTCGATGAGTTAAACGAATCATTTTTGACTTCGCTGAGAGATCCTGAATCGGTACCATAAAATACCTGAGCCGTAGTGGGAACGTTGGTCTCTACACTAACAATGGCGCTGCTACCCGTGATGTTGGAAGCACGAATATTGCTTTGAGTATGGGTCGATGGCGTAATTGTGATTGTAATTTGAGAACTGGCGCTGACACCGTTTGAGTCATAAACAGTAGCAGTTAACTTATAATCACCCGCTGGCCACCCGCTGGTGTTGAACGATGCGCCCCACGGTGAACCGGTATCGGTTGTGGCGGTGCTGCCGAGTTGGAACTTAACTTCTCTTACTCCATTGCTGGCGCTAGCGTTGGCCGTCACGCTGACCGTTGAGCCAGCTAAGTAGCTCTTGCCATTGGATGGACTAGTGATGCTAACGGTTGGCATTTTACCATCGTAGGAGTCATCTTTGCTTGATGGCGGTTTGCCGACAAAACCATTGGCAGCTGCCCAGGCTCGGACAGGATCTTCCCAGTTCGGATAGTCCGGCCTTTCTGAATGAATATCCCGGTAGACTCGCTCTTCGACTAGGGACTCTGGCGTTGAGTCGGTGGCGAGAAGACCGTTGGATTTGTTGACTCGAACAACAATATTGACATTATCTTTTTCGGTTGGCACTTGCCAACTGGCAAAGATATCTTTAACAAGCTGTTGGGAATGGCTGGTCGGCAGCTTATTGGAAAACTTCTCAACGGTGACTTCTTGTATGCCGGATGGTTTCTGAAAGTCTTCCTTGGCGCCGATTTTTGATAGTGCCTTTTCCATATAATTTCTGAAAATAGGTGCCGCAACTACCGAACCATCAGCACCTCTTCTCATCTTGGTGTTATCATTATTTCCAACCCAGACTACTGTTGATAAGTTCGGAGTGGCGCCGCAAGTCCAAGCATCTCGAAACTCTTGTGTAGTTCCGGTTTTAACAGCAACATTGTACCCTGGCACGACTAAGGAGTTTCCGAAGATGTCGCTGCGTACCCCGTTATCAGAAAGAATACTGGTAATTTCATATGCGATTTGCGGGTCTATGGCCGTCTTAACATTCTGACCTTGTTTGAATTCAAAGAGTGTTTTGCCAGTCGAGTCTTTGATGTTAAGAAACGGTGTCACAGCTGCTCTATTGCCGCCGTTGGCGAAGGTAGCATAGGCGCCGGCCATCTCGAGTGGTTTGACTTCGCCGCCGCCGAGCACCAAGGCTAATCCATATCTATTTGGATCAGTTAATGTTGTAATACCTAAATCCTTGGCGGTATCAATGGTATTCTTCACACCGGCCAGAGATAGTATCTTGACGGCCGGAATGTTGAGGGAGTTCGCCAATGCATATCGTGCCGAAACGGGACCACGCGTTTTACCGTCGTAGTTTTCCGGTGTGTAGCCATCAAAATCAGTTTTTAAGTCGAATAGGGTGGTGGCAGGATTGTATTGTTTCTTGAATGCCGTTGCGTAGGCGATTGGCTTGAATGAAGAACCAGGCTGGCGATCGGCAATAGTAACGTTCACATTGCCGTCATTTTCCGTGTCGAAATAGTCCTTACTCCCAACCATCGACAGAATTTGTCCTGTCTTGGGGTCAACCGAAACCAAGGCGGCATTCGATGCACCATAAGATGATATCTTGGGTGTTCCAGCAGCAATGGCTTCTTGGGACATGTCCTGCAGCTCGCCGTCCAGAGTAGTAGTGACTTGCAAGCCACCCTCGTTGACGAGTTGCTCACCGTATAAGTCAACCAAGCGCTCGCGAACAAACATTACAAAGTGTGGAGCCTTAATATTTTCTTGTCTTTTAGCAAACTTCTTGTCTTTGCTATTGGGGGCGTCGTTTTTTGCGTCTTCAGCCTGTTTTTCGGTGATATAGCCCATCTCGACCATATTTTTTAGAACCTTGTTCTTGCGGGCGAACAGAGCATCTGTGTGTGATCCGTAAGGAGAATAATAAGTGGGCGATTGAGGTAGGGCGGCCAATGTCGCAGCTTCGGAGAGTGTCAGGTCTTTGGCGTCTTTACCAAAAAACATTTTGGATGCTTCTTGAACGCCGTAAACATTGCCACCGTAGGGAATCTCATTTAGGTACAGAGTCAAGATCTCATCCTTAGACTTGGTCTGCTCAAGCTCAATTGAAAGAATTGCTTCCTTGATTTTTCGAGTAAAAGTTTTCTTGGGGCTCAGAAGTGCGTTCTTTACGAATTGCTGAGTGATGGTTGAGCCACCCTGTGCTCTTGTGCCCGAGGTGACATCTGCAACAACCGCTCGGATAATTCCCTTAAAGTTGAGGCCATGGTGCTTGTAAAAATCCTTATCTTCAATAGCAACGGTTGCTTGTCTGATTGATTGAGGCATGTCCTTCGCATCAATTACACTGCGGCGCTTCTCTCCGGTTGTGTAAAGAAGGTTGCCGTTACGGTCAAAAATCTTGGTGCTTTCCGTTGCTTTTCGCGCCGCTAGTTTCTCCGGCGTCGGCAAATCTTTGGCGTACCACGCAAAAAGAAGCACGATAAAAAGTACTATCGCGCCAACTCCATACAGTAGCAGCCGCCATATTTTTTTCTTATTGAGTTTGCGAGGCAGCTTCAGAGACCACCTCTCGTGTTTTCTTTTTTTGGGTAGCAACCGACTAATAAAGTTCATATTTGAATCTCCCACAGTTTGCAGTATACCATAATCTGCGTTAAAATTTAAGCAAGGAATGAGGAAAATGTCTATACTCACCGCAGCAGTTTCAGAGGTCATTGAAAGAAAGTCTTTCGATGAAAAAATCAAATCGGGTCGAAGCTTGAGAATCAAGTTGGGCGTTGACCCCAGCTCACCAAACTTACACCTTGGACTCTTTGTGATCCTTAAACAGCTTAAGCGTTTTATTGAAGCCGGCCATAAAGTTATATTTTTAGTTGGTGATTTTACAGCTACTATCGGCGATCCCAGTGGCCGCAACAAGGAACGGCCAATGCTAAGCGAGGAACAAGTCAAGGCCAACTTAAAAACCTATATTGACCAAGTCGCCTTGGTGCTTGACCCTAAATCAATCGAGATCCGGTTTAACAGTGAATGGTACAAAAAAATGACGCTGGCCGACTGGCTGAAATTGGCGGAAAAATTTACCGCCAACCAAATCCTCGAACGGGATGATTTTACCAAGAGGCTCAAGGAAAAACAGTCATTGGGTATTCATGAAATGATGTACCCGATAATGCAAGCATACGATTCTGTAATGCTTAAAGCCGATGTCGAAATCGGCGGCACTGACCAAAGGTTCAATATGCTCGCAGGCAGATTGCTGCAACGAAAAATGGATTTACCCTGTCAGGATGTAATTATGATGCATCTATTAGTGGGCACTGACGGCAAAAAGAAAATGAGCAAGAGTGTCGGTAACACTATAGATTTAACGGACAGCCCCGAAAATATTTTTGGCTTAGTAATGTCCATTTCCGATGAGACAGTCAGTCAATATGCAAAATTGGTACTCGACATGACTGTCGCAGAACTATCAAAACTTGCCGGCTCCGACCATCCGAAAGAAATTAAGGAACAACTGGCGTATGAGATTGTCGAGCTTTTGTCGCCTGGCTGTGGCCGCCAGGCCCGTGAACATTTCGATAGGGTTCATGGCAATAAGAAGGCACCAGAGAATATTGCAAGCAAAAAAATAAACAAGGATGAATCATTAAAATCGTATCTATTGCGTCATGGTGTTGTTGCGTCTTCAAGTGAGTTGCAAAGACTCGCCATGCAAAATGCCGTGAGAATCAATGGTCAGATCGCCTCATGGCAGGATCTGTCGAGTCATCCACAAGACAATTCAATTGTTAAAATTGGCAAATTGAAATTTGTCAAAATCACCAAATGATAATATATCCTGAATTAGAACTGTCATTATTGCTGCAGAAAGAATTGAAGAGAATGGGCTTCAATGATGCGGCAGATTTGCAGTACCAGGAAAACTCCAAGTTCGGCAACCTGTCCTCGGCAGTGGCGATGAAAGTTGCGAAACGGAGCCATTCGACGCCGGAAGAAATCGCCAAGAAAATAATCAGTAATATCAAACTTCCGAAAAGTGTGTCCGGTGTAGAAGTTGTTAAACCAGGCTTTATAAATTTTACTTTGAGCGATGCTTTTGTGAAAGGAGTAGTCGGTCGTGGTATTGATTTGCCGGTTAGGAAATACGCCAAGCAGCAGAAGATTATAGTTGAATATTCATCTCCCAACATCGCCAAGCCTTTTGGAGTTGGGCACTTGCGTTCGACCATTATTGGAGATGCAGTTGCCAATGCCTACGAAGCTCTGGGCAATAAAGTAATTCGTATCAATCACATTGGAGATTGGGGGACGCAGTTTGGCAAATTGATTTACGCTTATCTTAAATGGGGGAGTGGCACCACTTTGGAAGAAAATCCTATTAAAGAAATGCTTGAACTGTATGTTCGTTTTCACACCGAAGCCGAAATCGATCCGGCCATCGAATCCAAAGCCAGATATTGGTTTAAAAAATTAGAAGATGGCGATGAAAAAGCTACTGCTCTGTGGCACAAGTTTTCTTCATGGAGCATGAAGGAATTTGAGAAGATGTACAACATCCTTGGTGTCCAATTCGATGAATATAAAGGAGAGAGCCAATATATCGCCGGATCTCATGCAGTACTCGATGAACTTCACAGAAAGGGTATTTCATCTGAAAGCGAAGGAGCAACTATCGTTAAATTTGACGATGGCACAGTGCCGGCTCTGCTTGTAAAACAAGACGGTGCCAGCTTGTATATGACTCGCGATATTGTGGCGCTAAAACATCGCCTACTGGATATGAAGGCCGATAAAGTTATTTATCACGTGGGCAGTGAACAGGCATTGCACTTTAAACAACTCTTTGTCATTGCTGAGTATGCCAAGTGGGCCGACCCTGAACAAATGATCTATGCTCCACATGGTCTAATGAGATTGCCTGAAGGCAAGATGAGCACCCGAAAAGGCAGAATTATTATTTTAGAGAAATTGGTTGAAGAGGCGGTTGATAGAGCGTACAAAGTTATCGAGAAAAAGAATCCGACAATGACCAAAGAGCAAAAAGAAAAGGTTGCGTATGCGGTCGGTGTTGGAGCAATAAAATATAACGACCTTCAAAATCATCGTCAAACTAGCGTCACTTTCGATTGGGACAAAATGCTTTCTTTTGAGGGGAATAGCGCGCCGTATATTCAATATACTTATGCTCGGCTCAGAGCTGTGGCGCGTAAGGCTGAGGCCAGGGCGGGGCTTGGCGACACCCTGAATGAACTTGAAAGAACTATCGGCAATAAGATAATTCAATTTCCTAGCGTTATCGACAAAGCTGCCAACAACCAGGCACCAAACATATTGGCGGAATATGCTTATCAGCTTGCAGGCATTATGAGCACATACTATGAAAAATATCCGATCATCAAGTCGGAGCCTCAAGTTAGAAGACATCGATTGGCGGTCATTGCGGCCGGCGCTGATACACTTAAAAAATCTATGATGATCCTCGGCATCGAAACCCCGGAAGAGATCTAAAAAACTCAAACTCAAATGTCTAATACCTAAATTTAGTCATTAGATATTAGAACTATGTAATTTGTTGATTATTCTTCGACGCTTGCTTTGTAGATCGCGTTATTTGTGACAAACCAGAGTTTGCTGTTTTTTGCGTCATAGTCCAGTGATTTAACATTAGCTGAGTCGATTGGTAGGAAGTAACTCTTTTTATATTTGCCTGTTCTCG
>CAYUJF010000003.1:14551-18297 GCA_964445015.1 uncultured Candidatus Saccharibacteria bacterium | reverse complement strand
TCAGATCGTTGGCCCAATAATCTTTGTGAACAATGACGATTGTCGATTTATCGCCGCTTGCGTAAATACCCATAGGCTTATAAATGAAATTGCTGTCAGGCAAGTCGGAATAGTTGATTTTTGTGCGAGCTGACTTGGTGTATTTAATGATGCTGCTATCATCGAGAAGCACTAATACGCTTCCATTAACAGCCACGCCGACAGCTTTGGACAATTCGTCTCCTTCTGGAGAACTATAATCCTCCGCCTCGGAATATTTATCTTTGAGATGGGTATATTTCAGAATTTTTTTACTTGATTTGTCTACGGCGTAAATATTGCTGTCAAAGATCTTAAAGATGGAGGACTTGGTCCATACACCGGCACTTAAAGCGACGTTCTTTGCGCTTGTGCCTTCAATTTTTTTCATTCCTTTTTCTGTGCCGATAAAAGTGGCGCCTGAATCAGGGTCTACGGCAGCACCGGTGACACCATTAAACGACGACAAATCGATATCTTTAGTGTCGGGCAGGGTGGTCGCTTTGGAATTATCAATGGCCAGAGCAGTATCTTTACCGCCGGCAATAAATGGTTTATCACCCCACTGCGCAACCTTGTCAACATTGGCCAAGACCTTGGTGGAAGTTATATTGCCGAGTTCGTCGATGACTTGTTTTCTGAGCTCCACAAGGGAAGACGGCAGCTCGTACTTTTGAGACAGCTTTGTAAGATCTTTGTAAATTGCATTGATTTCTTTAAGGGCCTCGGTTCTGTTGTTGTACGCTGCCAGCAGTTTGATTTTGTTGAACTTATCAGACAGCTCGGTTGTTTCTTTCTGGAGAGCGTTAGGCGCAACTTTTGTCGGAGTATTCGATTGGAATTTGATGGTGATGAAGACTAGGAAGATCAACACTATTATCAACGCCGCACCCCAAATGCCATAATTTCTAGCTCTCCTCTCGGGTGATAATTGCTGCGAAAATCCGATTTTGCCCGTAATTTTATTAAAGCCGGCTGCTATGGCTCTACCAATGTTTTTGAAAAACTCGATCACTCGGCCAGTTGCGGAATTCGGATCGATGCCCTTGCCGTGAGTCATTTTATTGACAATCTTATCCGTGCCAGACTTTGCGGCGCTTGCCGTAGCTGACCCCGCCCTTTTAATGTGGGGCGAAACGTATTTATCAAAACCTTCATCAGCGCGACGCAAGGTGTCTTTGACGCCAGCTCCAAACTTCTTCAATCCGGCAGAATTAGAAAAGTTAAATGCACCTCTGACGCTATGAAGAACAGAGCCTACGCCGCCAGCATCCATATAAACAGTGTCGAATTTTTCTTCAACCGGAAGAGCTTCATAATCTCTCTTATTCATGAGCGACAAAACCAATGCTTCGCCCGCATGTGCCTTATTCATTTTAAGGATTTTGGCGAACTCCTGGGCTGCCAAAGACGGAGGATATTGGTTGACAATCTCTTTGGCGGTATCCAGATCCACAACCTTGAAAAAGGCGGGGTTGGCAATGACGATCTTATCGTTGTCTTCCAGGGTACCGCTCGTGATGTTTGAGAAGGTTCGCAGCGGATGTGGCTCATTTTCGCTGTCTAGACCTTCCGTAATATGGTTGATTCGACCGCTGCGGAAAAGATAGGCCTGCGTTCGGCCTGTTTGAGAAAAGTGAATATCTTTTCCATTAATAAGGATCAAGACACCGTGAAGATTGCCTATCCAGTCTGTCTCGCCACTTTGAGTGACTTGCGCCAGGGTCTCGTTAACCCGTTTGAGTGCACTTTCGAGATTCACTAAGTCACTGGTATCGTTGCCTCTGTAGTATTCTCTGATAATCGTATTAATAATAGTTTGGCCAATCTGAGATGTCGGAAACCATGGGTTTAGAATCTCGATTTGGCTGAAGATCATCCCCTTATTTTGAGCTTCTGGGTCAGCAGGAGAATATACTTGAGTCGTTAAAAATCTATCCGGCAGCTTGTCGGCGTGAGTTAGGCGAGTATAAAAAACTGTTGAATTGGATGCCATTTATATGTTCAAATTATCATCAATATGACAGGTCTAGTGGTCGGGATGGCGAGACTCGAACTCGCGACCTCCGGACCCCCAGCCCGGCGCACTAGCCAACTGTGCTACATCCCGCTTGTCAAAACGTATAAGGCTTTACCATACCAAACAAGCAGCCTTATCGTAAAGAGTTTCCGCTAATATTGTATCAGAATGACGGTGTTATTACAGCGAATATGAGGCTAAGCACCAATCAGCCAACTGGTCACTGAATTTATCAGCCCAATGAATGAATCAAAAATCGGTAACGGGAGCGCAGAAACAAAGAATATCAGGGCAATTAGGATAAAGGGCCCAAGTCGTTCCAGTTCGTAATATACTTCCTGACTGATAAAGAGGCCAAGAATTTTTGAACCGTCGAGCGGCGGTACGGGTATCAAGTTGAAAAAGGCGAGAAGGAGGTTGATAAAAACGAGGGCATCAAGAATGGAAAATGCCAGTCCGGTGCTGCTTAATAGTCTTGCGATACCAGCTAAGATAATGGCGATCACCAAATTCATCATTGGACCGGCCAAAGCTACCATAAAATTTCCCAGCGCTGGTTTCCTAAAATTATTCGGATTCACAGGGACTGGTTTGCCCCAACCGAATTTGAAGAAAATCAGGCAGAGGGTGCCGATTAAATCAAGGTGAGCCAAGGGGTTTAGGGTAAGACGACCCTCGCGTTTTGCGGTATCGTCGCCCAATAGGTTGGATGCAAAGGCGTGAGCAGCCTCGTGAAAAGCGAGTGCAAGTATTAAACCTAGGATAACAACAAGAAATATTAACGGGTTGGCTTGAAGAAGTTGTAACATATATTATTAAATCCAAATTAAAAATGACAAATCAAGTCTAAATGTCTTAATGCCAAAATTAATTTATTTGTGCTTTTATCATTGATTTGACATTTAGTATTTGACATTTCTAATAATTATAGGTACTATTACTATGATATATTACTAGGAGTTAACCATGAAAGTCAAACATTTATCACAAGTTGCATTGGCAAAGAAATGCGAAATCTGCGGAAAGACGGCAGTGTCTGGTTATAACCGACCGCACTCGCAGCAAAGAACTAAAAGAACTATTAAGCCCAACCTTCAACTTGTTAATGGTCGCTTGCTGTGTACTAGATGTATTAGAACTCTCAAGAAGAGCAAGTAAATTCGCTCTTCCTGCTCTCGGGCGTAGAAGTTAGACGTTTGGAGTACTATTTTCTAATTTGCTTTCAGGATCATTTTGACCATCATCGGAAGGTCGCTCTGCTTCGTGAGTTGATTCAGGTGCATTATCAGATTCTTTCTGTTCTGATTCGGGTACGGATTTATCTTGAGCGTTAGTTTTTTCAAAACATTCTTGGCAAAGAACATTTTTTGGATCGGCGGGATCAAAAGGTGATTTAGCCTTCTTGTGGCAAAGACGACATTCTATGTCGTATGTTTTAGTGTAATCGTGTTTAACGTCGGCTTTCTTGCGACATATCGGACAGCGGCTGGGCATATTAACAAGACCCTTACTGGCGAAAAATTCCTGTTCGCTAGCTGTCCAAACAAATGCGGTGCCACACTCCTTGCAAATAATTTCCTTATCGACAAAATCACTCATAAATACATGTTATCACAAGTGGCAAGTTACACTCCATTGTTCAATAATTATGATTAGCGTAAATTGATATTATGGTCCAATCATTTTTACATATTTTACCTATCCGTGA
>CAYUJF010000003.1:222-14541 GCA_964445015.1 uncultured Candidatus Saccharibacteria bacterium | reverse complement strand
ATGCCGTTGCTGGAATTAAGAATGATTACGGATGGCTGAGAGACCCTGAAATATATAATGGCAAAGAAATTAAAGTCAAAGAAATGCGCGACCTTATCGTCTTTGCCCAAAAGAAACCGATTGACGATATTGATATTAATATCGTTGTATTAAATGCTGAACTTATTAGTCCGAGCGTTGCCAATACTATGCTGAAGATCATGGAGGAGCCGCCGCCCTACCTATCGTTTCACTTACTGACAAATAACCCACATCGAGTTTTACCGACTATAGTATCGCGATGCCACAGAGTCCACCGCCAAGGCGAACCAGAAGTCGATAATGTTTCCGGGCCGTGCCAAAAAATATTTGAGGAGCTCGTGACCATTAAAGAAATCGTTAAAGATGACCACCTCAAGGAATTTCTTTTAAAACATGAGCATGAGGCTATCGCGAAAGGGAAGTGGCAGGAGGCGAGGGAGGTTGATAGAGTTCTTAATTTATACGGTACAACCAATGTCAGTACGTCCATAGCGCTTGAACGTATCGCTATTAACCAAAAAGCGGATATTGACACACCCGAAAAATAGACGGTAAATGAATATATGATGTGGTACCCTGTATTATTTGTCCTATCGGTTTTTATGGTTTTAGCTATTGTAGTGAGACGCGCTTTAATATTGGGCCCAGCCATGACAGAAGAGGAGATTGAACTCGTGCAATCAACTCGCAAGGGGATTACAGGTGCGGAAAATATCGACAAGTGGAAACGCGCTGAAGAATTATTCCTGGATAAGAAATATTTTGCCGCCGAGAAATTGTACAGGGATGTGGTATACCATAATCCGAATTCTGATAAGGCATGGGCCAGGCTTGGCGCCATTGCTCTAACACAAAAAAGATATAAAGATGCGGCGAATGATTTTGAGAAATCAACGGCCATTGATCCCTCGGTAACATCAAGGTTCTACAACCTAGCCTTGGCTTATTACCTGGAAGGTAATAAGCGAAAGGCTTCGGCGGCTATTGCCATTGCGCTGGAAGAATCACCCGAAAAAGAGAACTATCGAGAGCTTAAAGACAAAATCGAAGATCTCAAATAGAGAGTTGCCACTTGAGATTTTTGAGATTTAGACGGGTTTTATATTCCTCTACCTTGTCGGACGGTGCCAGCTCGGGCTTGTAGTAATCCCTAATTACTATGGGTATTATTTCGAAATTTGATTTACTGTTTTTATATTCAACCTTTAGAAGGGCACCCTCGGTTTTTGTCCCGGAAGGTGCTTGGTCAAAAACCATATTACCCAAGCTATAAGCGATAACTTTGTTTTTATATATTTCAACTGGTTGCAGCACATGTGGGTGGCTGCCTATGACCAAGTCAGCTCCAGCATCAACGAATTTGTGAGCCATTTCTGTCTGATAAGGGCTTTGCGACGGATTATATTCAGTTCCCCAGTGCGTATAAACTACAATGGTGTCGTAAACATTATTATATTTTTTTACCGTCGCTGTGGCGTCGTCAACATTAGCGTAGCTGAGACCATCGGCAGACAGATTGGCGCCGTATGTTGCAAAAATAATCCCGGTCTTAATTTTGCCACAGGTCAACGAAACTGGTTTTTGGGCGGCTTCTACATTTGTACCAGCCCCACCGTATTTAATCTTTTTGTCATTCAACAGTTTTGTTGTCTCTTCGTATCCGCTAAGCCCCTGATCGGCGATATGATTATTGGCCAGCGATACTGCAGAAACGGCGATTGATTCAAGAGCCTGAATAGATTCCGGTTTAGCGGCAAAAATCAAACTCCCAATTTTTGTCTGGGGCTTATCTGATTTAAACGGAGATTCAAGATTGATTATCTTGCAATCACCTGAAAAGACACCCTTGATGTCGGAAAAAAGATTCTCCCAGCCGTTTTTCCGAGCTCGTTGCTCGACCCATCTGGCCAGCATGACATCACCTCCGAAAACCATGCTGCCCTCGAGGTTAATCTGTTGTGTTACCGCTTTTTTACTACCCGCAGTTGTTGATGAAATGGTAGAATTGGTTGTTTTGGGTTTAACCTTGACCCAGCCATATCGAAATGAAATAAACAACAAACCAGTCATGAGACCTAGGAAAAAAATGCAAAATATAAATATTTTCATTTACGTTAATTATATATCCAAAATCAGCCGACTTCACTAAGAAGGTAAAGGCCTGAGTGGTGGATAGCTCAGGCCTTTTCGTCGAGGTGCGGAGGACGTCTGTAGGGGTTGGGCCGTTTTACGACCCTGCCTTGAGGTAGTTCGTCTGGAGCTGGGGAGGGAGTTTGCTGCGACTCGTCGTCGCTTTGCACAGTCTCCTCCGGCGCAGGCCGGGGCTGACGCCGATGCCCTTCCCGGTCGGACGGTTTCCTGCCTCCAGTCCACTCTGACGGCGGAGGGACTGGTCCAATTCCTTCTGCATACACTGTAGCCTCCTTTCGGCTTCAGGATATCACAAATCCCTGCCACATGGCAGGGATTCTGAACACGCCCCATATCTCACGTCTTGGCAGGGGTGGCAGGGATCGAACCCGCGACCTACGGTTTTGGAGACCGTCGCTCTACCAACTGAGCTACACCCCTATCAGGACGTGAGATATTTCTTACTTAGCTTTGCCTTTTTTAGCTTTCGTTTCCCGGTGAAGCGTATGTTTGTTGCAGTATCGGCAATGCTTGCTTAACTCAACTTTTTCCGGATTTTGATCGGTTTTTTTGTGTGTCCAATAAGTGCGATTTTTGCACTCAGTGCACTCCAGAGACATCTCATTTTTCTTTTTCTTGGCCATATTATCCTTTCGTAGTTTTTTATGGAGCCGTTGAGCGGATTCGGACCGCTGACCTGCTCCTTACCATGGAGCTGCTCTACCAGCTGAGCTACAACGGCAGATTAATATCATTTTGTCACGTATAATTCGCCTTCGGCGAATCACGTGACTGCGTAAAATTTTTTCCTTTTAGTGGCAGCGCCAAGTGATTTCGCTCATGTGATAATAGGACGCAGTCCATTTCACAGGAAGAAATTTTACTTGGTGCTGGGAGAGGGACTCGAACCCCCGAAGGCACAAGGCCGTCTGATTTACAGTCAGATGCGTTTGACCACTTCGCTATCCCAGCATATTACATGGAGCCAACGGAGGGATTCGAACCCACGACCTGCTGTTTACAAAACAGCTGCTCTACCACTGAGCTACGTTGGCGCGATGCCGCTCATCGTTCACGAAGTAATAATACCAAAAACAGGACTATTCTTCAAGGTTAACCGTGTAATTTGTCTTGCTGATATTTTTACATAAATAGATTGTTTTTTAGTATAATAGAAACAAGTCAAAGATAAGGAGGGTTTTGAACCAAGTCGATCCTCAAAGTTTCGGGGTGGCTCCGCAAAACATGCAAGGAGCTAGTTCGTGGGTGCCGCCGCAGCCCAATCCAACTGCAAATGTTGGCAGTGCTTCAGTATCTCAAGACATGGCCCCGAACAACCCAGTATCGCCGCAAAACCCGTCTCCGCAACCAGCCACACCTTCTCCGCAAGCACAACAGCCGCCCGTAGAAGCGTTGAGTTTGGGCGAGATCGAGGTGCAGCAAGCACGTTTTTCTTTGAGGTATTTATTTATTAGTATGGCCATTACTCTGATTGTCGCATCGCTTCTAACGGCGTATCTGTCAGCTACTCAGAAGGCCGCCGCCGCTCAATACTCGAAAAAATACGATACCGAAGTTGCAACAGTGTTGTCATCATCTACTTTTCAAAAGAAACAAAAAGTAGTTGAAAATGCCAGCTTGAGTCTCGCTAGTCTTCAGAGCGAATTGAATAGCCGGATCAGATTTTCAAATTTCTTTACCACGTTGTCCAGCGTTACATATAAGAATTCACGGATTACTAGGCTTATCATCAATCAGAACGGAGAAGTCACTCTGGAAGGGGTGGTTTCCAGTTTTAACGATTTAGCAAAATTCACTGCGTCGCTTGGTACCTCACCGCAATTCACCAATATCAGAGTGTTAACAGCTGAAAAACAAACAGACGGCCAGGTAGTTTTTAGTGTCACATTTAATGTCAATAATTCACTTCTAAGAAAATAATGGACAATCTTACACCAGGCAAAAATAATAAAGGCATCACATCGGCGATAATATTGACGGTTGTTGCTGTCGGAGTATTGGCGGTACTCGGCATACCGTCGCTGCGAGGCTTAAGATACCAGGCGCAAGCCTCCGCACAAGCAAAATACGATTATGAATCAGGCAAGAAATTTGTTAATGATGTCCAGACTACCTATACTCGTTTAACCTCAAGCGGCCTAGACAAACAACTGAGTATTGCGGCACCGGCCGATGTTGATATACCCGCTGCATTGGTACAACTCGATGCTATGGTAGCCCAAGCAGGCTTAACGCTAAATTCGCTTTCTCCTTCAACCAGCGGAGGGCAAACAAATGTCAATCTGATTGTTAGCGGTGATTACGCCCAATTGCAGACTTTCTTGAAGTTAATTGAAACAAACTTGCGTCCGTTTGATATTCAGTCCGTTGCGATAAATACCTTTGAATCTGACGGTAAGATTAAAACTGCCGGCACCTATGACATAGTGTTATCGAAGAATAAAAATGCTACATCAGAAAATCAATCAACATCAAGTAGCAATTCAGTAACCGTAACAAGTAAATAGGCAATATGAATCAGAAGTTCCTCAGTATATTAATTGGGTTCGGATTGGTGGCAATCACCTTCGGACTTTTAATTTTCGTGCAATATTACGGCGCGAATAAAAGTGTCGTTAAAGAAAAATTTCCGATAATATCAAATGATTTAGTTGATAGCAGCAAAATATCTTCCCTGATTAGCGGCCTACAGAAACATGGTAACTTGCCGGTGAGCGCAGGTGGCGCCAATCAAGGACGAGATAATCCTTTTGAAAGGTATTAGATGGCATTATTTACTGACAATATGGTAATACTGCCCAAGGGCGGAATGGCCGGAGAGGCCGGCTGTAAAGAATTCATTAAACTGCTCCAGCGAGGCGGCGTAATAACTAATGAGGCAGCCGAAGATTACGGTCGGGGCTGTGTTGGCGCTGAAGAATTATTTATTAAATTATCCGAGCAAGGCGTGGATGACGACAAACTCTCGATGGTTTATGCTCAATATATTAAAGCTGATTATATTGATACAAAGCAGATTAACCCTGATATTGCCAAGACGATACCCGCACGATTAATCAACCAGTATCAAATTATTCCCTACGCACTGCGCAGAAAAAATCTCAGAGTTGCCGTTGCGCAGCCTTACCGCCTTCGTACCGAAGGAATGCCGATACTAAATGAATTAGCTCAAAAAAGTAATCTGCAAATTAGCGTGGCCGTGACCTCCGGCAATGTGATAAAGAATTTTATTGGAAATAGTGCACAATCCGTTGCGGCGGCCGGCGATGTGCAAATGATCGATCTGAAAAACATTGCCATTCCGCCAGAAACACTTATGAAACTACCCCAGGAAGTAGCCGGCCGCCTCAAGATGATCGCTTTTGAAGCAGAGCCGGGAGGAATATTGAAAATTGGTGCTGTTGAACCTGATAATCCAGCCGTACGAGACACTATCAAATCACTCGAAAAAGAGAATCAGGTCACGGTTGAACTATTCTCGATAAGCCCCGATAGCTTCGATGCCGCCTATAAAATATACACCGATGCTAATGAGTCGGCCTCTACAGGTCAACCGTCGCCAAACAATAGTCAGGCTGCGCCCGTTCAACCGACGGCTGCCAACAACACAAGCGATTATTCCGATACTAATCTCGATAAAACTCTGCCACAGGCAGTTGTGAAAGCCCAAGACATATTGCCCTTTGTCAGGTCGGGTAATGTCCCGCAGATAATTGCGGCTCTTATAAAATTGGCAGCGAACAACAAAGCAAGCGATATCCATATCGAAGCGCAAAAAGACAAGGTATTGGTCCGATTCCGCATCGATGGCCAGATGAGCGAGATAATTACAATTCCCTCTAATCTACAAGAGGCGTTAATCGCTCGTATTAAGATTCTGGCCAAACTCAAAATCGATGAAACTCGGTTGCCCCAGGACGGCCGTTTCGACGTCATTTCCGGCGGTCATAACGTTGATGTCCGAGTTGCCACCATGCCAACCGTCTTTGGCGAGAAGGCCGTCCTGCGGCTGCTGGATAAAAATGCCGGTCTCTTCGATATCAATAGCTTGGGCATGACGGGCGAAAACTATAAAAGGTTTATCAAGGCTATTGAAAAACCATATGGCGTGGTGATGGTTACCGGCCCAACCGGAGCTGGTAAATCAACCACTCTCTATGCCGCCATTAACCATCTCAAAAGAGCATCGACCAATATCGTGACGTTGGAAGACCCAGTTGAGTATGAGATTCCCGGCATCAACCAAATTCAGATCAAACCTAATATCGGCTTCACTTTTGCGGAAGGCTTGAGTTCGGTATTGCGTCAGGATCCAAACATCATCATGGTCGGTGAAATTCGCGATGTTGATACTGCCAATCTTGTGACACATGCCGCTCTAACTGGCCACATGGTTCTCACGACACTGCATACCAATAATGCCTCAGGGGCAATGCCAAGGTTGATCGATATGGGTGTCGAACCGTTTTTGATTGCATCGGCAATCAATGCTATCGTCGGGCAAAGGTTAGTTCGAAAACTATGCGACAAATGTCTGGTGCCGGAACCAATTCCCGATGATCTTAAGGCGAGGATCGTCAAAGATTTACACGCTGTGGGGTATGATAAGGAAATCAAATTCTACAAAAGCAAGGGATGCCCGGCGTGTGGCGGCAGCGGTTACAAGGGGCGCTTAGGAATATTTGAGGTACTTGAAATCGATGATGGCCTGGAAGCGCTGATCGTTCGCCGCGCTGCCGCCACCGATATTGCCAAATATGCCATGGAGCGTCACATGTATCCCATGAAGATAGATGGATATTTCAAAGCCTTGCGTGGATTGACATCGATAGATGAAGTCCTTAGGGCAACGGCAATTAATTAGATATAATTTGATTATGGCAGACACAAACGACATTGCATTAATGAGGAAGTATTTAAACGCTACTATAGCGGCACGCGCCAGCGATCTGCACGTTATTATGGACAAGCCGCCGCTATTGCGAGTCGATGGAAATTTAGTACCCATTCCAAACGAAAAACCGCTAACGCGACAGGTAGTGAATGGTTTGGTGTTGAGCACTTTGCGCGAAGATCTAAAAAAGCGTCTGACTGTTCACAAAGAAATCGATTATTCATTTGACTACGATAATCATCGTTATAGGGGCAATGCATATTACGAAAGAGGTAATCTTGCTGGTTCATATCGTTTAATTCCCAATAAGATCCCTACTTTAAAAGAGTTGAATCTACCGCCGACACTTGAACGATTTTCACTCCTGAAACAGGGGTTTGTGATTATCACTGGCCCAACCGGTCATGGTAAAAGTACTACTCTAGCCAGCATCATCGAAAACATCAATTTAACTCGCGGCGTAAATATAATTACCATTGAGGACCCTATTGAATATGTCTTTAAGCATCAAAAAGGTGTTATCTCGCAAAGAGAATTAAATGTCGATACCGATAGTTTCGCTCGAGCGTTGAAGTCGGCTTTGCGCGAAGACCCAGACGTAATATTTGTCGGAGAAATGCGTGACCTTGAAACGATTGAAGCTGCCCTGACACTGGCTGAAACTGGCCATCTTGTTTTTACGACACTTCATACCAACGATGCCGCCCAAGCGCCCGACCGAATTGTTAATGTCTTTCCGGCATACCAACAACCCCAAGTACGTCTACAGTTAGCAAACTCACTTTCGGCGGTGGTCTCACAAAGATTATTACCACGAACATCGGGCGGGCGGTTGCCTGCTGTTGAAGTATTGGTCGCTAATAGTGCAGTGCGATCCCTAATTCGGGATGGTAAAACATATCAACTTTACAGTGTACTTGAAACCAGTGCTGCTGAGGGTATGGTAAGTTTAGATAAAGTCCTGGCTGATTACGTCAGTCGCGGAGAAGTAGCCATGGATGACGCTCTGCCTTGGGTTAGAGATCAGCGAACGTTTAAGTCTTTAATACACTGATATGAATCTATTTAGTGCAAGAACTATCACCGGAAAGGATAAGGAGTTTCTATTTAGACAATTGTCCTTGATGATGGAAGCCGGCTTACCCCTCCCGCGGGCGGTTGATATTGTGGCGCATCAAACTAAAAAAAAATCGTTTAGTGATCTGTTGCGCCAAATCGGTGCCAGTTTGCAAAGTGGCAAACAGCTAAGCCAGATCTTATCACGCTATCCTGCGGTTTTCAGCAAGGAAGTTGTGGCAGCTATCCATTCCGGCGAGTCCACCGGACGCTTGGGGAGAGTTTTCCAAGACCTGTCTCAAAGTCAGGAAGAAATCAACGATTTTAATACCAGTCTACTCAACTCAATGCTATACCCGGCGTTGATTGTACTGACGGTAATTGTAGTAAGTTTTTACATGACGCTCAGTGTTATCCCCAAGATCGCTGATTTATTCGCGCAACAAAATGTGACTCTACCAGCAGCATCGAGATTTCTGATAGGTAGCGTCAACTTCTTTAACCACTTTTGGTATATTGTTTTACTCGTGCTCGTGGGCATAATAATCTTTGTCAGAATTTTCCTTAACTCTGCCGGTGGAAGGATGCTATGGAGCTCTTTACAACTTAGACTTCCCGTCACTGGAGTGCTTATGACCAATATATATATCTCACGTCTTTGCCGGACTATGGCGATGCTTATCAAAAACGGGGTTGCAATTATTGAAGCCGTTGATATTACAAGCGGAACAGTTAATAATCTCCTATACAAAGAATCTTTTAATAAAATCAGGGGCTCGCTTGAGCGGGGACTGCCGATTTCGAGACCTATTGCCGATAGTAAACTATACCCACCCCTGGTATCACAAATGATTCTAATCGGTGAACAATCCGGGAAACTGGACACTGCTTTGAACGATGTGGCTGATAACTATAAAAAGGAAGCATCTACTCAGCTTAAAACACTTTCATCACTTATCGAGCCGGTATTAATTATTGTCGTCGGACTAGGGGTCGCTTTTATGGTCTATGCAATATTAATGCCAATTTATCAAATTGCTCAGATAATATAGGGGCAGACAATAACTAATAAGTAATAATATGTATATTGTATTAGCGATCGCAGGATTAATTTGGGGCTCATTTATAGGAGCCGTGATATGGCGTCTCGATGATATCAAGACAATCTTCTTGTCGAGGTCCCGCTGTGACCATTGTAACGCTGAATTAAGCTGGTATGATCTTGTTCCACTAGTAAGCTTTGGAATATTAAGGGGTAAGTGTCGCAAGTGTCGCAAGAATATTTCAGCTCTCTATCCCTTTGTTGAATTACTTACGGCGGCCTCTTTTTGTCTAATATATTGGCGCTGGGGATTTAGCTACGAAGCATTACTCCTAGTTGTAATATTTTCAACGATGATCATAACCCTTGGCTATGACGCTATTCACATGCAAATCGTTGATCAGGTTGTGTGGGCCGGTATTGTCCTGACCCTGGTACTAGACTGGTTAGTGTCTGATGGCCAGTACATTGCGGCTCTCAAGACATATGGCTACGGTGCATTAATCGGGCTTGGGTTACCGCTCGTGTTAGTTGTTCCAAGTAAGGCAAAATGGATGGGGGAAGGCGATATCCTACTTGGTCTGCTAATCGGATTGCTAATCGGCTTTCCAAATATCTTAGTCGCTCTTGTTATAGCACTTTTCACTGGGTCGATCATCGGCCTTGTGCAGGTAATGATGAAGCGGAAAACAATAAAAGATCCCGTTGCTTTCGGACCATTTATGATTATTGGTGCTATGATAGCTTATTTTGCCGGAAGTAATATTATCAGTTGGTACATTAATTTAATTCAATGAAAAAAAGAGGTTTTACCTTAATTGAACTTGTGGTCGTAATGGCGATTATTGTCGTTATTGCTTCGGTTGTTATGTTCGCTCTTGTCAAAAGTAAGGCGAAGGTTAGAGATCAACAACGAATTGCCGATCTCAATACAATTGCTCAGTCATTGAGCCAATACTATTCTGATTATCATAGCTATCCTTACTTTGAAGCCGCTAAGTCGAAAAATGGAATTTTTGCGCGAGACGAAAGCGGATACTGTTTCGACGACTATAAATGTATTTACAGCGCGGCGCAGGGCAGCTCTTGGAGAGTTTTTTTAGATAGTTACCTGAAGTCTCGTCCAACATCGCCTAAGAGAGGTTTGTCTTGGCAGTATTTCTACGCATCGTCAAACAGTACCGATATGCCTCCGACAAACTTTGCAGTTGCCGTAAAACTGGAGGGGAGCAACTATCGCGTATCAAAAACTAAAACAGATATGTGGAACACTAGCGGTTATTGTCAGGCTCCCAGCCCGTCTCTACCTCAAATGGAATCAGGCTGGTATTACATAGTTGGAAATTAGCTTTCAGAAAATAGAGGAGCATTAACAACTATTTTCTTGTTTCCGATTACTTTTTTCGATTGCACATTATGAAAAATGTTAGAAAATCCAATGCTTATACCCTTATTGAACTTATCGTAGTATTTGTAATTATCGTAGTTCTTTTTTTAGCGTCCTTACCTGTATATTTTAGTGCAAGAAATAATATCAGCTTTAACCAGACTATTGAAAACGCTATTGCATTGATTAATTCAGCCGTCGAACTATCGAATAATCCTGATGAAACGCTAAAAAATGCAGATGGTGTATGTGTGACTTTTGATAAGCTGTTGAATCAAATAACCATTGCAGCGAGACCAACTGGGGAAGCAAGCTGTGTTAAAGCTGTTAGTATTAACAAGCTGTCGCTGGACAGCGACTATTCAATAGATTGTGAAGAGTGTAGTGTGACATTGCCAAAGGGAGATGAGTTAAATACCGAAAATATTATTTCGGCTCGCATCAAAAGAGGCGCGTTGCAAAAAACATTTACTGTATCGGCAATAGGAGTGGTTGATGTCAAATAAGAAAGCATTTTCATTAATCGAGGTAATAGTATCTATCACTATAGTCGTAGCGATAGCTGGAACTGGTTCGTTGCTTGTTAGTGGATACAGCAATTCTATTGAGTCTAACCAGGCCTCTATAGTCGCTGCCGGTCTGGCGCAGGAACTATTGGCTCAATCGTTTGAATCGCGACAACAGAAGCCAGATGGACCGATCGAGGTAACATACGATAAAACTACCACTCTCAATAACATAACCTACTCTCGTGAATTGACTATAGAGACTATTGAAGATGGAAGCCTCGCAAGTGGAAAATACTGGCAAGCAACTGCTCGCGTAAAATGGGATAGTGCCGGCAGGCAACGAGAAGTTGTTTTGAAAACATACATCGCAGGAGAGAAATAATGGCTCACAGAAAAGCATTTACATTATTGGAACTGCTAATAGCCTCAACCCTATTTGTGGTTACACTTATTGGAATAATTACCATTGTGACTACCGTTGTGGCTTCGGCAAGACAGTCTTTGGCTGAACGAACTGTGAATTCGGCACTAAGAAATATCAATAATAAAATGATGGATATGGTCGGTAATTCCAAATGTATCAAGGCAGAAGGCGAAGATACGATTGTGCTATACACTGATAATTGCACGAATAAATCGGGCAAGATTGTCTATCGTGATAAAGGTCTTGTAGTGTCGGATCTCAATAATGAAACAATGTTGAATCCGGCCAATATTGCTGTTGTATCTTTGAAGAACCAGCCGATATGGAAAATTAACGGTAGTAATCTTCTGGAAATGAAGATCGTGTTGCGCTTGCTTAGTGATACAACTGAAAATAGCATTCAATATCAAAGCTCATATATTACAGGAATGTAGATGAAGAAAAAAAGCGGATCAGCAATAATCATCGCCATGATAGTCGTCACCATCATTAGCACGGTGGTGGTCGGTTCGAGCCAAATCTTTCTTAAAGAGAATACACAAAATGTTAAATATCTCGATGGTTTGCAGGCTTGGTATGCAGGCTATGCGGGTTTGGATATTGTGCAAAATTCAAACGGAGACAGGTATATTGCATCGCTTACTATCGAGCCGACATACTCGCCTAAGAGAATCGCATCGATCAATGCTTCCAAAAACCAAACCAACTCGGGAGAATCGTTTTCATTGGTTTCTGGCGAAACCGCGAATTATTTAATCAATAAGTTGGGCCAAGCCAGGATATGGCTAAAAGGAATCGAGGTCAAGGGGGATGGCTGCCCAGATAATAACTCCTTATATGTTTATCTTAAATACTCTATTGAAGGCGGCGAGACAAAAATAATCAATCGAACTTCTCAGGTCAGAGGAGTCTGGCCCGATACATTTTCAGGTAACACAATAAATCTCTATTCGATCGACAAAAAACTATCACTCACGCCAATTGCTAGTGACAAATTTATACTCGGAGACAAAATAGACACCGCGCTGCCTAAGCAATGCGCCGTATCGATGCAGTGGAGACTTGAGGCTCCAGCCGGGGCACTTTCGTCGCTTGGGGGTAATATTAAATCGACCGGCTCATTCGGAGGCGTTGTTAAAACGTTATATAGATAGAGAGCCCAACTTGTTCATTCTATGCGATTGCTCTTGGCAACCAAATATTATAAGATAAGAACATGATTAAAGTATTTTGCGATGGTGGCGCCAGAGGAAATCCAGGACCGGCAGCAATCGGTGTGGTTGGGTACGACAACGACAAAAAGATTTTCGAAATTTCAAAGGCTATTGGAGAGACAACGAATAATGTGGCCGAATACCGTGCTGTAATCGCTGCGCTTGAGACACTGGAAGGCTTGAACATTAAAGAAAATATTTTATTTAATCTCGATAGTGAATTAGTTGTTAAGCAGGTGAATGGAGACTATAGGGTGAAGGACGCTAAGCTGAAGCAACTGCACGCCAGTGTATCGTGTTTACTATCAAAGTTTAGTGATGTGAAGTTCGAGCATACAAAAAGAAGTAATAATTTTTATGCTGATAAACTGGTTAATAATGCTTTAGATAAATAATATGTCAAAGAGTATCGAGTCGCTAAATAATATCTCGCCATACACATCCTTGCCAAATCTCGAAAAAGAGATAATTGACTATTGGCAGGAGAATCGAATCTTCGAAGCCTCGTTAAGCTTGAGAAAAGGCAAGAAGAAATTTACATTCTACGACGGCCCTCCTTTCGCTAATGGTCTGCCGCATTATGGCCACATGCTGGCAATGAGTATCAAGGATTTGTTTGTTAGATATAAAACAATGCGTGGTTATTATGTGCCACGACGCAACGGCTGGGATTGTCACGGACTACCGGTTGAATACCAACTGGAAAAAGAACTCGGAATATCTGGTAAGAAGCAAATTGAAGAATACGGTATCGATAATTTCAACCAAAAGGCCAGAGAATCGGTTTATAAATACGTCGATACATGGACTGACACCATTAAGAGACTTGGGCGATGGATGGATTTCTCAAAAACCTATTCCACGCTTGATAATAACTATATTGAGAGTGTATGGTGGGTGTTTAAACAGCTCTGGGACAAGGGGTTGGTCTATAAGGGATATTCGTCTCAACCTTACTGTCCGCGGTGTGATACTTCGCTGTCAAATTTCGAAACGAACCAAGGCTATAAAGACAACGTTCCTGATCCGTCGGTGTTTGTTAAGTTTCGTAAGAAGGGCACGCAAAATGAATATTTTCTCGCTTGGACAACAACACCGTGGACTCTACCTGCAAATGTTGCGCTGGCAGTTTCGTCGGACCAGCTTTATGGCAAATATAAAGTCGGCAACGATGAGATCTGGTTAGCTTCTGGCCGTAGCCAAGAACTCGGCGATGGTGCAGAATTAATCGGCGAACTTGTAAAAGGTCAGGACTTGGTCGGACAAGAATACGAACCGCTCTATCCAGTATCAGAATATTCGCACAACAACCTGAACGGTCGTGAGAATGCTTATAAAATATACGCGGCTGATTTTGTAAACCTTGATGACGGCACCGGCATTGTCCATGTGGCGCCAGCCTATGGTGAAGACGATATGGAGTTTGGTAAATCTCATAGTCTCCCAGTCGTTTTCAGTACTGACTATAGCGGCATCATGATTACAGACATTGCTCGAGGTAAGTGGATTAAAGATGCCGATCCGATTGTAATTAATGATCTCCAGGAGCGCGATTTACTCCATAAATCAACTACTATTAAACATACCTACCCGTTCTGTTGGCGTTGTGAATCGCCGCTCA
>CAYUJF010000003.1:0-212 GCA_964445015.1 uncultured Candidatus Saccharibacteria bacterium | reverse complement strand
GAAGGCCTCCGAAATGAAAGAAGACTTAGTAACCAATAACAATGCCATTAAATGGCAGCCCGCATACTTGAAGGATGGTCGTTTTGGAAAATGGCTCGAAGGAGCAAAAGACTGGAACGTGGCACGTCGAAGATATTGGGGAGCACCCTTGCCGATTTGGGAATGTGACAATTGCGGCGAAACGAAAGTAGTTGGTAGTGTTCAAGAACTCA
>CAYUJF010000002.1:14344-30643 GCA_964445015.1 uncultured Candidatus Saccharibacteria bacterium | reverse complement strand
CTCGACAAGCCGTCGGTCGATCCCATGGCAACAGTTCGCGCAACATTACCAGAGATATGCTGCTGTACCTCGAGAACTAAAATCTTGTCGCCATTTTTGACTTCTAAAGCGGTGTAGATGGCCGGCAAATTGCCGTCTTTAAATTCTACATCGACCACTACCCCGATGATCTGAGTGATTATACCAGCTGTTTTCTGTGACGTCTTAGTGTTGTTCATAATTTATTCCCGATCTTTTGGATTGATATTAATTTGTTTATGATGTTATTTTGCCAAAGCTATCCGGCCTGCTGATATTTCAGCGATTTCCTGAGTGATACTCTGTTGACGAAGTTTGTTGAAGCTGAATTTTAAGTCGCTAACCAATTCATTGCCATTTTCAGTAGCGTTCTTCATTGCTACCATCCTGGCGGCATGTTCGCTAGCAGCGGCCTCGAGCAATGCTTGATAAATCTGACTCCTCACCGCCAAGCGACCTAGCATCTGTAGGATAGATTTTCTGTCTGGTTCATACTTATACTGGGTAACGTCAGCTTCTCTCTGGTTCTCTTCCTGCTCTATTTGATTATCCTGTATTGGCAAAATATTTTTGACAACAGCAACTTGTTTAATAGTATTAACGAAATCGGTATATGCCACGGCAATTCGATTGTATTTGCCCTGAATAAATGAATCGAGAACTAATTTACTCACAGGACTAGCTTCAAAAAAGTCAAAGCCTTCGCCACTGTGTTCAAAGCTGCTGACAATTTTTACATTCGGTGCATAACCTAAGATTTTCGTTGCCACTTTTCCTATCGTGATCACCTCGGTATCGGTATTGTTTGTCTTTATGTATTGCGCGGCAGCACGTAAGACATTGGCGTTGTATGAACCAGCAAGACCCTTGTCGGAAGCGATCACTATCAAGAGAATTTTATCGGTATTATTATTCGGGACAAATAACTTGGGTAGTGTATCGCCGGCACTGGCACGTAATTCATTGATTAACTGCCAGACTCCGCCACTGAAATCACGACTTTGCAGAGTCAGCTGTGATGCTTTGCGCATTTTAACCGATGAAACAAGCTCCAACGCACCCGTCACCTGTAAGGTGCTCGATATCGATTTAATACGTCGCTTAATTTCTTTGGTGTTAGCAGCCATAATTTCTATACTCAGTTATATCTTGTTTGTTATTCTGTCTTTTGACTGTCTTCCGCGGCTGCCTCTTTGTCATCTGGCGTAGTCTGACTCCCAACTGTTTCTCGAATAGCTTTTTCTAGAGAAGCTTCCATCTGCTCGCTTAATTCCTGCTTTTCTCGTAATTCGTCTAAGATGTTCTTATGAGACGACCGCAGATTAGTAAGAATCGTTTTCTCTGTTTGGGCAATTTTTTCAACCTCAACTTCGTCGAGCAAACCCTTGGTAGCTGCAAAAATAGAAACAACTTGTTGCTCAAACGGCATCGGCTCAAACTGTAATTGCTTCAATATCTCAACCACCCTTTTGCCTCTTTCCAATTGGCGGCGTGTATTTTCATCCAAGTCGGAACCGAATTGTGCAAAGGCTGCTAACTCTCGGTATTGTGCCAAGTCAAGACGCAGACGGCCAGCGATTTTCTTCATCGCTTTCGTTTGAGCGGCACCGCCGACGCGAGAGACTGAGAGGCCGACGTTGACTGCCGGTCTGATACCTTGATAAAACAGGTCACCCTCCAGATATATCTGACCGTCAGTAATCGAAATTACATTGGTTGGAATGTAGGCGGACACATCGCCTGATTGAGTTTCGATAATTGGCAAGGCGGTTATTGATCCGCCGCCATTTTCTTTATTAAGTTTAGCGGAGCGCTCCAATAATCTTGAATGGAGATAGAATACATCACCCGGGAAAGCTTCGCGTCCTGGCGGACGTTGTAATAATAAGGAAATTTCGCGGTAAGACCAAGCATGCTTTGAGAGATCATCATAAACCACCAGAACATCCTTGCCCTGTTCCATAAAATATTCGCCAATTGCACAACCAGCATATGGTGCTAGGAAGTTCATGGCCGCCGGGTCAGACGCGCCAGCCACGACAATAATAGTGTGACTCATGGCATCGTATTCATTGAGTTTGGCCACAAGCTTTGCGATCTTCGATTCCTTCTGGCCGATGGCAACGTAAATACAAATTACACCTGTTCCTTTTTGATTGATAATAGTATCAACTGCAATAGCGGTTTTTCCGGTGCCTCTGTCGCCAATAATCAATTCTCTTTGACCGCGGCCGATAGGCGTCATGGCATCAATGGCTTTAATACCTGTTTGAAGCGGCGTGTCGACTCCTTGTCGGGTAATTACTCCCGGAGCAATTCTTTCAACTGGCATGAGCTTTGGCTTTGCAATTTGAAGAGGCTTGCCGTCAACTGCAACACCCAAAGGGTTCACTGCTCGCCCAATGAGTTCCTCGCCGCAGCCAATACTCATAATTTCACCGGTCAGGGTAACTTTGTCGCCAATTTTTACTTTATCGATTTCGTTAAACAGAATGGCGCCGACACTATTTTCTTCCAGGTTAAGAGCCATGGCGCCGCTGTTGCCGATTTTAAGTTTTTCACCGTACTTACATCCCGTAAGACCGGCAACGCTGACAACGCCATCACCAACTTCAATTACTTCGCCGGCATCTTCCCATTTGGCGTTGGTTCCAGCACCTTCGATTTTATTTTGC
Organism: uncultured Candidatus Saccharibacteria bacterium; assembly: GCA_964445015.1. Taxonomy (GTDB): domain Bacteria; phylum Patescibacteriota; class UBA1384; order UBA1384; family UBA1384; genus CAYUJF01. The sequence goes on along the minus strand of CAYUJF010000002.1, from coordinate 27,950 downwards.
AGCAGTTCGATAATCGCATTTGACATTTATTCCGCCTCGATGTTTGTTTTAATATTGTTTAATTTCGTAGCATAGCTTAAATCCAGTGTGCGGCCATTCTGTTTAATGATATTGCCGCCTAAAATCTTCCGATTGGTTTTGTATGTGATATATGTTTCTGTGCTAAAGAGCAGTTCAAATTGTTTTTTTTGATCCTCATTCACAGGCTCGGTAGAAGTAATCTCAACTAAATCAATACCTTTGGCCTTGGCGATATATTTTTGCGTTTCGGTATTCACCTCGGCCCATTTAATATTGCGATACTTCTCTGTTATTAGACGTTGCGCCTTAGCGATAATCTCGTCAGGCCTGGCGCCGGGGCGCAGACACAGCTCAGCAATAGCTTGGGACCACAATTTAGCGTTCATTGATTATATCTTTGTTCAATTCTTGGCTAATTTTATTTTTTGTTTCGGTCGGAATGTCTTCCGAGATCACCTTCTGTGTGGTGTTGACAACCAGAGTGCCAAGCTCTTTGACTATTTCTGCTTTCATGCCCTGTTTCATGGTTGCGATTTGCTCTTTGGTCTCGGCCACCAGTTTAGCGGCGTTGGCGTCAGCCTGAGCCCTAATCTGTGCCTGTTCCTCCTTGGCCGCCTTAGTTGAAGAAGTAATAATTTCCTGGGCTTTCTGACTAGCTTCTTTCATTTTTTTATCAACCTCAACCTTTAGTTGATCTCGCTCCTCAATAATTTTCTGGGCATCATTAATACTGCGTTCAACCTTTTGTCGACGCTCCTCTAGAACTTTTATGATTGGCTTGAAAGCGTATTTATTGAGTATCCAAAAGACAACCACAAAGTTAATGAGTTGTGCCAGGAATATTTTCCAGTCAATCCCCAAAGCGGCAATTCCACCTGCTTCTTGTTCCATAATAATGTTGTTTTAGGGTGTAGATATTAGGAGTTAGAAGTTAATTATTTACATCTAACGTCTAACTCTTACACCTTGTGATCTGTTTATATAAACTTAATGATCAATGCAACGACTAACGCGTAAATAGCGATAGCTTCAGCGAAGGCGATAGCCAGAATCAAGTTCGACTGAATCTTGCCGGCTGCTTCAGGGTTGCGACCGATAGCTTCCATAGCTTTGGCTGCCATCATGCCAATAGCAATAGCAGGGGCGCATCCGCCAATAGCGATGGTGAAACCTGCCGCGATCAACTTAACTGCTTCTACGTTTTCCAACATTTCTCTTCCTTTCTTACTTGTCCCACAGTGGGGTTTATATTAATAATTGTTAATTATTCAGCGTGTGCTTGCATGGCAACACTAATGAATACCGTACTCAACATCGCGAAAACCAGTGCTTGGACCAAACCGACAAACATTTCTAATCCGTAAAACGGCATCGGCGCGATTAATGGTACCAAACCGGTAATCACTGCCAGTAACACTTCACCCGCAAAAATATTGCCAAAAAGTCGAAACGAAAATGAAATGATCTTTGCAAATTCAGATATACTCTCAAGAACTCCAACAAAGAAATTAATGGGACTCGAGAAGTTGATGAATTTCTTGAAATAACCGAGTTTCAGAGCGCTGATGCCATAATATTGAATTGCACCAACCGAAAATACCGCCAAGGCCAAGGTCATATTGAGGTCGGCATTGGCGCCGCGGAATATCGGCACAAACACTTCCTTGCCGTCAATCATTTCATTCATGCCAATCGATCCCACTCCTGGGAATAGTCCGAGCCAGTTGTTAATGATGATAAATAGAAAAAGTGCGGCACCTATCGGAAAGATTTTTATCGCCTTGGCGCGATCGCCACTGGTGACACCAAGTACTAAGTTGAAGAAACCCTCCGTCAACCATTCGGCAAAATTTTGTTTCTTGCTGGGCACGGGCCTTAAATTCTTTGCCAGAAAGATCGCTAAAAATATTATTACAAGTGACCCAATGATACTGGTTAGCACCGCGTTGGTTAGCGGCAGGCCAAAAATTTTTTCTGCTGTAAATGATATATTCATAAGCAAAAACAAAAAACATAACCGTTAATACGGTCGCCAATTTTGAAGCTATCATATTTATTAGTATCTCGTCAACCCTCGGTGTATTGACACAAGCCACCGGCAGGCGCAAAATAACCACAAGATAGTGGCAATCAGACCATCTCAAAACTCAAATGTTAAATCTTAAAACCAAATCTAATAATCTCAAAGTTTAATAGATTTTAGATAAACAGATTTGGTTTTGACATTTAAGATTTTAGATTTAACATAATATTCTTGAATCATGAATCGTGAATCTAGTATTTTGTATGTTGTGGCTAGTCCCATTGGTAACTTGGCCGATATCACTTTGCGGGCGCTGGAAACCATCAAGACCTGCGATTTGATAGTGGCCGAAGATACGAGAGTAACAGCGAAACTCTTAAACCATTACCAAATCAGTAAGCCGATGCGGTCAATCCGCGAACGATCGGGCGAAGATGCTATCGCTTCACTTGTAAGTGAAATGGCGCGCGGCCGTCTCGGCAGTTCTGTGGTTTATATGTCCGATGCCGGCACGCCGGGAGTCAGTGACCCAGGGGGTAGGTTGGTCCAGGCCGCGCGCGCAAGCGGAATCCCCGTGGTCCCCCTCCCCGGGGCATCGGCGCTTTCAACAATTATGCAAATTTCCGGAATTAATCTGGCGGAGGGCGTAACCTTCTTGGGGTTCCTGCCTAAGAAGAAAGGCCGAAAAACATTATTTAAAAAATTTGCGACCAATCCCCTCCCCGTTATCATTTTCGAAAACAAGTATCGTCTTATTAAGACCTTACAAGACTTTGAATCTGTTTGGGGAGAAAAAAGCCAGGTTGTAGTGGGGCGGGAGTTAACTAAGAAATTTGAAGAAATAACCACCGGCGATATATCAACCATCATCAAGAACCTGACACAGAAGCCTCCCAAGGGCGAAGTCACAGTCCTCATCTGTCCTCCTCGGTAGCCTCGAATCGTACTTACTCAATCTTGTCGCCGACACGATTGTGCTATAATGAAGTGGAATCGAATACAAGGAGGATTTTTGAACGACAGACAAAGAACTATTCTTGGTTTGGTGGCGGTTTTTTCGTTGGCTGGAGTTGCTCTGCTGTCTTTGGCGTTTACGAAAGAAACTGGCAGCGTCCAGACCCAAGGGTTTGGCAGAGAAGCGATTGTATCTCAAACTGATATTCCGGTTGTGGTGCCCGACCAGACAGTGAGTATTATGTTTAGTAACAATAAGCTGACCGTCAAAGCAAGGCAAGATGTTTACGCGCCAGCCGCGGCGGTTGCATTTGTTTATGACGGTAAACTGGGCACATTATCGGTTGACGGTAAACCAGTTAAGTCAGGCGGCGTGGTTAATATTGGTCAATTAGCTGCTGGTTCGGAAAGGGTGCTCCAAGTGAGTAATATCAAAGGAACGGTTGATGTATCAGCCAGTGATAATGGTTTCGATTACTTAGTCAGCGACACATTTACCCTGCAGTAAACCTCACTGGATATTATTTATGGCTTTCAAGGAAACACTTACAAAACGAAAAAGAGTACTCATTATTGGAGGTTTTTCTGTTGTTGCTATCGGTCTTCTGGTTGTGGCACTGTTGGCTGCTGTAGGTCTTATTAATATTAGTGCCGAAGAAAACACTAAATGTCGCTTGGTAGTAGATAATGCCAGCAAGGTGAAAGGTTACTCGGCTGATCGCTATGGCAACTATTCCATTGATGTTGCCAAGGGGGATCATCAGCGAATAGTTCTCCGAAATGCAGCAAGTTCGGTCGATGTCGAATCAGGCAAGACAGTTCTAACCTTCAATAATTCTGATCCAAGAGTGGCTGCAGTTGGGTTGGAGACCGAAGAGAGTGTTGCTACCACTTCCTTGACCACTAGCACTACAACCACTTCTCCGCCCGCAGTGCCTAATGTCCAGGCTATGGACGTCGTTGTTATGGATGTATATGGACTAAGGGATAATGCTATCACTGAAGTGACTTATAATTATCTGCTCGTCAAAGATGATGGTACCTATGTTCCCCATACTAAATGTAATACCAGCCAAACAATCAAAATTAATGTGTTAAACGCGACCGGTGGGTTGGTTGCAACCCCAGCAGAGCAATCAGTGATAGTGGGCGATGGCGGCGCTGGTCTAATGAAAACTGCTACCTATCAGATTTCCGGCGGTTCCGGCAGTTATAAATACGAAGAAGTGTCTCGCTCTGCAGAGTCGGTCAAGTACTCGGCTCAAGTGGCTGGTGGAAATATTACTGTAACGCCAGGGAGTGCATCGGCTACCGGCGATGTTGTTCTAAAAATATTCGATACTGCGGATACCAAGAATTATGCAACGATTACCACAAATATTTATGTCAATAAAAAGGGGTCGACAAATAGTGCTCTCGATGAGTCCTATGCCTCTACAAAACAGGATAGTCTCAGTTTGACAGCGGGTAGTCAAAAGGACTTCTTGTCAAAATCATTTTCGGCTCTAGGCTCAACAGGTATTTCTGAGTGCTACTCGACTAATCCCAAGGTAATTGGATTGAAATCAAAGAAAGTGGGTCCGTATACCTATGAGGTCGATGGCGCTGATAAATCGGAAACACGGGCTATATGGACAGCGTTTAGTGCTGGCGCTGGTTCAGCTGACATTGTTTGTCGGTCATCTGCTGTCATACCAGGTAAGAATTACGATTTTGCAGTTTATCCCGTTACGGTTAAGCCTATTAATTTGGTGGTTGAAAACGCGAATGAACTCAAGAGTTTTTCATATAACGACTCGCTGACCCACTTGTCTATACCTGAAGGCGATACAGCCTTCGTTAAATTGAAAACCTCGCCAAAAGCAGCCGATAATATTTACGACGCTATCAATAATCTTAATCCTGATATTGTGAGCGTTGAAGCTGTTTCCAAGACAGATGGCGGTATTAATGTCGCTTTAAAAGGTCTTAAGAGTGGCAATACCGCTGAAGTTCAAATCAAACACGCTGATATGGCTGCTCCCAAAACTATTACTGTAGACGTTGCTGCGTCAAACAAAAATCTCAGAGTATCACCCTTGTACCAAACCTTAGTACCTGATGATCAGCACCTGGGGGAGGCAACATATACTCTTTCCGGCGGTGCTGGCGATTATAAGGTAGAAATTGCCAATAATCCTGACAATGCCGATATCTCCATTAGTCTCAAGGACAATAAAGCTACCGTTACCTCTAAGCAATTAAAAAACCATAGTGTTGTTACTCTCAAGGCTCAATCGGGTGACCAAACCAAGGACTTCTACTTGGAAATTGCTCCAACCGAACCAAACGATTATTACTACATGGACTCCGTCTACGAGCAAAAAGTGAAAGAATTGACGGCCGGAGAATCATATATCAACAGCGAATCGTATTATAGTGATTGGGACTCGTGTCATTCCACTAACGGTTCGATTGCAGGATTGTCAAGTAAGGCGGTTGGTAAAAACGTTACCGATGGAGCCACAAAAGTATATGCTGCAGCTGCCGGTACAGCAAAGATGATTTGCGCCAATTACTATGCCTCGAATTCCAATAAAATCGATTATTCAATCAGACTGGTCAAAGTTAGCCCTAGGCCAGCAGCCTGCACTTCTGGCAAAGTTGCCTTAGATTTTGCCCCTAACGCTTGGAATCTGTTGGCGATGCCCTGGGACCAGAGCGGTTCGATGAGCAGCATCCTTGGTCTCAATAAAACACAAGTTAGCTCATGGGCATTTAAAGGGTTGGCAAATGTCTATGAAAAAACCGATAATTTTCAGGGTGGAGAAGGGATGTGGTTTAACTCTGGTGTTGCATCGCCAGCGTGTCTCAGCATTCAAACACCAAAGACAGCATTGACTACAGTGGCTTTGCCCTATGATGGCTTCAACCTGCTCACCAATCCAACTGCCAAACCAATTAAACTCAGCAATATCCAAATTAAAATTGGTGATGGTTCATATCGCTCTATACCCTCGGCGTTCACTGCTACTAAGCCAGTGATGCTGAAAATGCTGGCAGTCTATGACCCTGTTACCAATCAGTATTCGATGTATGTGAATAAAAAGTTGTACACTAATTATGTGAGCACATCAAAAGATGCTGTGGTCTATGATATAATAGACCTGCCTGAAGAAATTCCGCCATATCATGCGTGGTGGATAGCGACGTATAGTGGCGGCAGTAATAATAAAGTGACTGTAAAATATTCTAATTAACAACAAACCCAAGGAGGGAATGTGAAAACTAAGTTGCTCATTATGACGGTTCTTTGCATGTTTATTTTTGGTGCATTACCAGCTTTCGCCCAGGATTCGCCACCGGCTCTACCGAGCTTGCCACCGGACGAACCAACTGGTGATTCGAGTACGTCGGCAACAACCGAAACCGATACAACCGATACTACAACCACCACAACTACAACAGCAGAAACCACATCTTCCGGACCGGCTGAAACTATCGCCCTGGTTGCTTTGGCCTTACTGGCTGTTTACGGTATGAAGAAGTACGTTGACGCGAAGAAATACCAATTATAATTCATAGTCAATAATTGATATTTAAAGATTAAATTATCTTAAGGAGTGAAAATGGCCAACGAGAGTACAGGGACAGCAGGTGGTTTTTTGCATAGATTAAATCAAAAACAAAAAGTGATTTTTGGTGTTGCCTCAGCCCTAATTATTGTGGCCATTGCGGTCGTTGCCTATCTGGGCATTAGCGGCCGACTCAAAATCGGCGCCGATGTCACCTCTATGGCACAGACGATCGGCACTAATGATGTATTGGCATGTAAATCAGTGAATTTCCAGGACTGCACTAAAATAAATCAGAGCACTCCTGATTTTGCCCCGCTTAATCTTAACGATGCCGTCCGATCTGTGGCTGTTGGTGCAAACATCGCCAATGCCTCATTCTGTATGGATGGCAATTATAAATCACAGTGTTATCCGGTGCCAGCAGGCTATACCAATGCAGATTTGAAAAGTACTACCGGTGGGACCACCAACTATCCTGTTGACAGCAAGCTTGGCTACCAGCCTTTTAAATTAACGGTCGCATCGTCATTATGGATGTCAGACAAAGGACGTTTAGTTGGTGACACTCTTACTCGCCAGGCAGGCCCATATGTTCTACCGGGTCATTCGACAGCGGATGGTGCCACCAAGTGTCAACCGGGCGACAACCAGATTGCACTTTATAAAGCGGCAAACTACAGTTATTCCTCGGGTTGTGCGGTTTTCAATGTCAGTTCGTACCCAGTCTATACAGCTTATCGCTCTTGCGAGCGTGATAATACCGGGTTGGCTTGTGCCGGTCTACTGCCTGGCATGGCCTACAGCTATGGCAGTATGGATTATCCGGATTACAAAATCGGCTCAGTTAAAGTTGGTAAAAACGCTAAAGCGACGCTATACACCTCCAAAGACTACGCGGGAACCGCGCGCGAAATCACTGAAAGTGTTGCTAATCTCTCTTCGTTCAATCTTGGTTCTTTGAGGGTAGAAGGCAAGGAAGGTTTCCTTACTATCACACCTGAAAGTCAAACTCTTACCGCAGCGACCAAATTCGAAGGTGCGACTGCATATAAGGCCATAGGTGTTGTGCCGGGTGCCGATATGACAAAGTATCGTCTTGGAACAACCACCAAAAGACCAGAATCCTATGCTTCACTAAATGGCGGAACGTTAGTTTCGGCAATTGGCTTTGCCAACTATCTTGCTTCGGCCACTAATGTTAAAACCGACATCGTGGGAACCACCGGTACGAACGGTGCCTATGGATTTATCACTCTGAAGCTGTACAACCAATCTGGTGCTGTTGTATCGGAGCGGTCTGTGAAATTGAACGTTACTGGTACTGCGCCGACCACCTCAACAACTTCCCAGGCTCAGTGTAAGCTAACTGCCAATCCGACGAGTGTGAGTATGAAGGTTGGAGAGGTGAAAGAGATTACCGTTACAGCTACTAATCCCGGAAACGTGAACGATATCGCCTTTCTTTCGAGGGTGGCTGTGAATGGCCGCGAATACGCAGAAGAGTTAGGTGAAATTGACAACAATAGTTTTGTCAAAGTTAATTATTCGGCTACAGCCAGTAACGGTGTTAAGAAGTATAAATTAACGGCTCAGAAAAATACCGGCACTAACACGGTCAAATTTAATGTCGCAACACTACAGAATGTGTGTACGAGAGTCGAGCTTCCGGTTACTGTCAGTGATGCAGTTGTGCCGCCGCCAGTAATTACCAGTTTTACGGCTGAAAAATCACCTATCCCCGCAGGCACTTCAACGAAGTTAACAAGCGTCTATACCGGAGGTACGGGTGTGTTAATATCTGGTACGCAAACACTAGGTGCGATGGCCTCTGGTGTCGTTGTTAGTACCGGTAATCTTTCCGCCAATAAAACCTATACACTCAAAGTGACTAACTCGGTCGGTGTCAGTGTTACCAAGGACTTAACCGTTGAAGTTATATCACCTATCGAGATCGAAGCCTTTACGGCCACGCCAAGTACTTTAGGCCCGAATGGTGGCAATTCAACCTTGCAGTGGACACTTAAGAACGCCAGTGGCGCTACTTGTACTATCAATGGCAGTAGTACTGGTGTTTCGGCCAACGAAGGAAGTGGCAATACTAAAGCAGTGAGTCTTACAACTACCACCGTTTATGGTCTTGCCTGTACGAAGAATAGTGTCACCGATAACGCTTCGGTGACCGTGACAGTACCGACAATTCAAATAGATGGAAACTTGGTCGCCAATCCCGCTTCATTACCGTTTGGAGGCGGAAGCTCAACCCTTAGCTATAAACTTATTAATGTCCCGACCGGAGCTACATGTACTATCAGCAACGGTTCGAGCAATCTGACAGGTGTGACAGCTAACGAGGGTCAAAATACTAAAGTGGTCAACAATATCACAGCCAGCACAACCTTCGCTCTCAACTGTACCGGCGCCGGACAATCGACGGGTCCAAAGACAGCTACGGTTATGGTGGCGTCAGGTGCGCAAATCACCAGTTTCACTGCCGATCCAGCACAGGTTCCGACGGGTGGCGGCAACTCGACTCTCAGCTGGACATTAAGCGGCGAGACATCGACAACTAAGTGTGTTATCGACCAAAATGTCGGTGATGTGAGTAAGGACGCCGACAAGAAGGTAGTAGTGCCGGTTAATGTCGATACAACCTATAAGCTAACTTGCGATGGTAATAGCAAGACCGTCACTGTGACGGTAGCGCCAGTAGCGTGCAAAATTACAATTTCTAATTTTAAAGCCAATCCGGTTTCATTGGCTCTTGGTGAGACATCGTCCCTGACATGGGCTACGTCGTTAACTGGTACCGGATGTGGCAATGATACGGTTACCTGTACGGTTAACGGGGCCGCTGCGACCAGCCCAATATCGGTCAAACCGGCGGTCGCTGGTGATAATGTCTATGGTCTGGTATGTAGCAGCCAGCATAGCGCCTCGGTTAATGCCAGCGCCAAAGTAACCGTCACGGGCAAGAGTCCCTGTGGCACAAATCAAGTTGCTTATCCCGTTGTCACCAATAAGTGGTGGGTGAAGACTCTCAATACAGTTCCGCCAACAGGCAAAACACTGGCTCAAATTATGGGCAATGCCAATCTGACATATTTCTTCAACGGTTTTGGCAATCCGTATGGCAAGGGCGATTTGGCGCAGGGCACCGATTATCTCGGACTTGGCTACTGGTTAAACAAGAAGGCTAACGATGGTAAAGACTATATATGTATTAATAGCAATGGCACCGTCGGTAAATCGGTGACTAAGGCGCTACCTCATCAAGCTCTCAATATGATTGGTACGCCTCTTGCCGCAGCCATTAACCCGCACAAGCAAATGAAGTTCAGGTTCAGCTCGGTAGCCAATAAAACCTATACCTTAGACGAGGCCTTTGCATCGGGTTATGTTAAAGCGTTCTTTATCTGGGACGGTAGCAAATATTTGCCATATACCAATCTAACCAGATATCCGAACTTCGCCAAGTATGGTTACCAGAGTTACACCAAGATACCTGAGGCCATGCAAACTACAGACGGTGCATGGATCTCTACTCGCAGTACGGAGAAGGTAACGCTGGTAGTGGAGTAGATTTAAGACGCCAAACGGAACAATTAAATCTCGGCCGCGGCTTACCGCGGCCGAGATTGTGTTTACGTAATATCCTCACTTGTTATCCATGTTTCACTCCTGTAAAATAGTGCTATGGTCAACAAGCATTTTATTACAACTCCAATTTATTATGTTAACGACAAGCCCCATATCGGTCATGCCTATACTACAATTGTGGCTGATGTATTGGCGCGTTATTGGCGCCTTCAGACGAGTGGTGACGATGTTTTTTTTCTCACTGGTACAGATGAACACGGTGCAAAAATTGAACGTGCCGCAGAAGCACTTAATATGTCGGCACAGGATTTCGCCGATTTAAACAGTCGTAAATATAGAGACGCCTGGGAAGTTTTAAAATTATCTCCGGATTACTTCATTAGAACTACCGATCCCGAACACGAAAAAATCGTCACTGATCTAATATCTAAACTGCATGAATCGGACGATGTTTATAAGGGTGAATATGCCGGCCGATATTGTGTTGCCTGTGAAGAATACAAACAACCAGCCGATCTAATTGATGGTCAAAAATGTGCCATACACAAGAAAGAAACTGAGGTTGTAAAAGAAGAAGTGTACTTCTTCTGTTTGAGTAAATATCAAAAACAATTACTAAAGGTAATATCACAGGGCGAATTCAAGATATATCCTGAATCTCGCAAGAATGAAATCGTCAAATTTATTGAAGGCGGACTAAATGACGTTGCCATTTCAAGAAGTAACGTTAGTTGGGGCATCCAGCTACCATGGGACAAAAATCATACTTTATATGTTTGGGTTGACGCTCTATTTAACTATTATTCCGCGCCCAAGATGCTCAAGAAAAACATTTTCCCACCTAGCGAACAACTTATTGGTAAAGACATCCTCCGCTTCCATGCCGTCATTTGGCCAGCTCTGCTTCTGGCGCTCAGTCTACCGTTGCCCAAGAAATTAATTGTTAATGGATTCTTTACTGTTGATGGCGATAAGATGAGTAAAACTCAAGGTAATGTAATAAACCCTGTTGAAGTTGCGAAAAAATGGGGCAACGACGCTTTAAGATATTATTTATTACGTGATTTAACTTTCGGTGAGGATGGCGATTTTTCGTGGCAGCGTTTCCAGCAAAGGTACGAAAGTGAATTAAGTAATGCTCTGGGCAATTTGGTTCAAAGAGTATTGTCGATGATAGGCAGATACGAAGTAACAATTGAAAAGAGAGATGTTGCCATACTTAAATCGGTTGGCGCTAAAATCGAAAACTATGATTTCAGCGGTGCCCTTGATGAGATATGGGAAGTGGTGGCGCAGGCCAATACTAAGGTCGAAACTGAAAAACCATGGCAGCTGGCCAAAGACGGTAAAACAGAAGAGTTATCGGAATTACTTAATAGCTTGTATTCCTCCATTTTATCAGTGGCAAATGCTCTCGCGCCCCTCCTGCCTGAGACTTCCAAGGAAATTACCGCCCAGCTTGACACATTGTCGCCATCCCCAATCTTTCCCCGCATTGATGTTGAATGATATTTATTCTTAAATCCTGAATCATAAATTTTAAATCTACCCGTGATTGACTCTCACTGCCATCTTAATTTCAAGGCTTTCAAAAACGATTGGCACGAAGTTGCGCAGCGCGCTTTGCATGCCAATGTTGAAAAGATTATTAATATCGGCAGTAACCTCGAAACAAGTCATCGCGCTATCGAAATTTCTCAAGAAATGCCCGATAATCTATATGCTGCCATTGCTCTTCATCCTATCCATGTTGATGGCGAAAAATTTTCCGCCCGAGGCGGACCAGCCTTGGGCTGGGATATATCAGCGTTTGAAAAAATAATCACTCCCGAAGTTGTAGCAATCGGCGAAACCGGTATTGATCTCTATCACAGCCCCGACAGCCTCGAGGCTCAGCGTAAAGTGTTCATTGAATTTATCGGGCTTGCCAATAAATATCATTTGCCAGTCATAATTCATAATCGCGGTGCCGGTGTCGAGGTGCTCGATGTTCTTTCGGATAATCATCCGCAATATGGTGGGGTGATGCATTTCTTTAGTGAGGATTGGCAATATGCGCAAAAATTATTCGACTTAGGAATAATTATATCTTTCACCGGAGCTATTACACTCGATAATATCGCCCGTCAAACAATCGAGGTAATCGAGAAGGCGCCACTGGGTAAAATTATGGTTGAAACTGATTCTCCATACGTTGTGCCCGAACCGATGAAAACGAATGGTGAAAAACGCAACGAACCCGCTAATGTGATTGAAGTTGTCAAAAGAATTGCTGAGATTAAAAAAGTGGATGTATCTGAAGTAGTGTCTCAAACAACTCAAAACGCCATTGATCTTTTTCGATTGTAGATTGCATTTCGCAAATCGAAGTTAGAACAGACTTGTCTGCGTAGGTCCGTCTGCCTTAGGAGCGGACGTATTTTTTTTAATTTCTACGACCACATTACTCGGTCCCATGCCGCGAGATCTCAGAGCTTCCTGCAGAGTCCTTTGCCACTCCATGTCTGGTGCCGGCCAGCCGCGACGACTTCGTTCACGTTCGTATGCTGGGCAAATCTCTTTATAATCACACCATGGACACAGATTATTGATCTTCGGATCAAATGTTTTGCCTTCAATGGCGTCGATGGTCTTAAATACTTTTTCCTGCATTCTTTCCACATGTCCGGAGTCGCGAAAGGTTGACTGCCGCACTGCTGGTTCAAGAAAATACAATGTCAATTTGATGTCTTTTATATCGGGAAATCGAGAGCGAATAGCATGATAATAAAAAGTCAGCTGGATATTGTCATGAATATACTTTTGGCTTTGTAGCTTACCGGTTTTGTAATCAATTACTTCTAAGATCGTGTTCCCTTCGTTATCTTTGGTTCTGTCCAGCCTGTCGATAATTCCGGAAAGAATATGCTTACCCAGTGGTACGGTAAAGTAATCTTCGGTCACCAATATCTCTTGTGCCTTGGGGTCGAATTTATTGTGAAAAGTTGAAATTATATCGGCACCTTTCTTCTTCCACGCTTCAGGTTCCTGCTGATTTTTAACAAACAAAGTGTCGTCCCACTTGCTATGGTAGAAATCGAGTAATTCTGGCAGTTCTCGGGTATTGATGTCCTTGAGCATATAGTGCAGAGTTTCGTGCACTAAATTACCAAAAAATAAGTGATGAGAATCTTTGCGGGGCATTTTATCGACATACGAAAATTTGTACTGCAAAGGGCACTGTTCGTAGGTCGAATATGCCGAATATGATATTTTCATTTTTCTCCAACTTCTTTAGTGTATCCTGCCATTGTATCCAAATGCAAGCAAACCCGTTGATAAATGTTTCTCAAAGGATATAATTATCTTATCATGTCAAAAGAGATTTACTTAGACCACGCGGCAACCACAGCTACAGACCCCAAAGTACTTGAGGCGATGCTGCCATACTTCTGTGAAAACTACGGCAATCCAA
>CAYUJF010000002.1:8436-14334 GCA_964445015.1 uncultured Candidatus Saccharibacteria bacterium | reverse complement strand
AGTATTTACAAACTTGGCAGGAATGCGAATGCAGCCATCGATGCGGCGCGCAAAACCGTCGCAAACGTTCTTCAGGCCAAACACGGTGAGATAATTTTTACCTCAGGTGGCACTGAAAGTGTTAACTTAGCCTTGTTCGGTTTTGCGCGCCGCAATACCAAACGATCTTCTCGTCCTAAGGGCCATATTATTACCACTGTTATCGAGCACAGTTGCGTACTTGAAGCATGTAAAACACTCGAATATGAAGGTTTCGATGTCACCTACTTACCGGTAGATGAAAATGGCATTGTCAATCGCAAAAACGTTGTTGAGGCCGTTCGCGATGACACAATTTTGGTGTCGATCATGTATGCCAATAATGAAATTGGCACCATCCAGCCCATCGCCGAAATTGGAAAGGCTCTCAAGCAAATTAATGAAGGCCGTGCCAAAAACGGTCAGCAGAAAATAGCATTTCATAGCGATGCCTGCCAAGCCGCCGGGTATCTCAATCTAAAGGTTAACGACTTAGGTGTCGACTTACTGACAATCAATGGTTCGAAGATATACGGTCCAAAGGGCGTCGGAATTTTGTATATTCGCGATGGAATAATGCTCGAGCCACTTCTTAGAGGTGGAGGGCAAGAAAAAGGTTTGCGCGGCGGTACGGAAAATGTCGCCGGCATTGTTGGCATCGCCAAAGCCTTGGAGCTGGTAACCCTAAACCGGGCAGTTGAAACTAAGCGTCTCTCCGCTTTACAGAAATATTTCTTCGATAAGCTAAGCCGTATTAAAGATATTACAATAAATGGTTCTTTAGAAAATCGATTGCCGAACAATGTTAATATTTCTATCGCTAAAATCGAGGGTGAATCGGCCGTCTTGTATCTAGATGCAAAAGGCATTTATTGCTCCAGCGCCTCAGCCTGCAGCGCTTCGTCTCATAAACCGTCTCATGTCATAATGGCTTTGGGGCGTTCGGCTCAAGATGCTCAGGGGACATTACGGTTTACCATGGGTCGGGGGACACTCAAAAAAGATATTGATTTTACTGTATCTGAGCTTAAGATAATTATTGACAAACTAAGGTCAATCTCGGCAGTTTAACATGAAAAAAAAAGCAGACATTAAAGAGCAGTCAGGCGAGAATTGGTATTATTCCAAATCGGTCAAAGACCATTTCTTTCACCCGCGTAATTTTATAGTTGGCGAGCCCAAGAAAAATGAGTACGATGCCGAAGGAGAAATCGGCGCTTCGCATTGCGGCGATATCATGAGGTTTTGGATTAAAGTCGATACCAAGACCAAGCGGATAACAAAGTGTGGCTGGAAGACCTTTGGCTGTGCCTCCGCCATTGCCGCTACCAGCGTTCTAAGTGAAATGGTCACCGAACAAGGGGGTATGAAAATAGATGCTGCCTATAAAATAACGCCCAAGCAAATCACTGACCGCTTGGGAGGCTTACCTCTGCGCAAAGTCCATTGTTCCATCTTGGGTGACCAGGCTCTCCGTGAGGCCATTGATAATTATCGAAGTATCCATAAATCATAAATCATGAATCTTTTACTTGGCGAGCCCATTGCTCATAAAATATTAGAAGAAGTCTCGTATGGGACGAAAGAACTCCACGCTCGAGGTATCACCCCGACAATGGCGGTAATACTCGTCGGCAATGACCCGTCGAGCAAGCTTTATGTTTCGCTTAAGCAGGAGGTCGCCAAGACAGTCGGCATCGATTTTTTACTTTATGAATTCGATGAAAAAATCAAACAAGTTGAAATCGAACAACTCCTAATTGCTCTTCATTTAGATGAAACAGTTCATGGCATAATGGTACAGCTGCCACTGCCAAAGCATCTCGACGCTGACAAAATATGTAAATTCCTCGACCCGGATAAAGACGTGGATGGTCTTTTGGAAAAATCAAATTATAATCCTCCGGCTCCTCAAGCTACAATCGAATTATTGCAGTACTACAAAATCAATTTGAAAAATACAAAAGTTGGTCTTTTCGGCAAAGGTCGGTTAGTCGGTCAGCCTCTTAAGAAAATGCTCGCCGCAGTAGGTGCCCAAGTGACCGTTTTTGATACCGACTCAAAAAACATTTCAAATAAATCAAAAAAATGTGAAGTCCTAATTTCTGCCACCGGCAAACCCGACACAATCAAACCAAGTTTTGTCACCGAAAACCAAACAATTGTCGATGTGGGCGGCGCATACAGTCAAAAATCTCATAAAACAATCGGCGACATCTCGCCGAACGCTCGTACGGTAGCATCGGCTGCGACGCCGCGTATCGGTGGTATCGGCCCTGTTACTGTTGCCGTTCTCATGCATAATGTGCTTTTAGCTGCTCAAAAATCACAGTAATACCATTGAACTTTCTCCTGTTGTGTGGTATATTTTAGTGTCCGTCACTGACGGAAGTACCACCAACACCAAGAAGGAAGGGAGATGGCGTCCTTGCTGGACGCAAAAAGCGTTTGGATTGTGGTGCACTGCATCATGCCGCTCAACCACCCGGCAATGGTGGCGGTCCTGCGGAGGACTGCCGACGCGTTCCGAGCGTTGAGGGCGCAGGGGCACAACGTCTTCATTGCCACCCCGGGTGGCTTTGCCGACTTCGACCTCGAGTACGCGGTCGGCGACAAGCCGGTTCACACCGGCCTCTGGCTCAAGCGCCAGATCGTGGCTCTCGGTGTTCCCGAGGGCTGCATCGTCGAGGAACCGCTCTTCGAGCAGTCGGAGAACAACATCTGCGACACCTCCACCGAGGCTCGCGCAGCCGCCAAGGCCATGGAGAAGCGTCGCGTCGACCAGATCGTACTGCCTATGAATGGCCCGCATGGCCGGCGCGGCACGCGATCATGGCAGTTCATCACGGGGAATCGTATCACCATCGAGGTCGTCAAGGTTCCGAACCTCATGGGCTTCAAGTGGACCGTGCTCGACTGCACGGTTCGCTGGCTCCTCTGGTGGCTGGACCCCCTCTGCGACAAGTTCCCTGCGAAGAGAATCATCGAGAGTCGACGAGCCGCCACCGCCGGCATCAACCGGACCGAAGCTGTACGCCGGACTAAGTGTGGCGATTACGACCTCAAGTGGTAGGTGCTCGGCCACAGCACAGTCCTCCGCTTCCTGCAGTGCCCGCGGGCGACCCCAAATCATCATCATCGGGGCGCCCGCGGTTCCATTTTATGCGCTATTTTGTTATCATTTTCAAAACATGCAAGAAAAAAATCAAACAGTTTATCTCATGATGTCCGGGGGAGTAGATTCTTCCGTAGCGGCCGCTCTGTTAAAAAAGCAGGGTTATTCTGTTGTGGGCGTATACATGAAAAACTGGCATTCCACCAACCCGGAGTTTGCCGACCTGTGTCCGTGGGAACAGGATATTCGCGATGCTAAAACAGTGGCAGCGCGGTTGGACATTCCCCTTAAAATATGGAATTTCGAAAAAGAATACCACGATCGTGTTGTTGAATATTTCTTTAGAGAATATCGTGCCGGTCGAACACCTAACCCGGATGTGATGTGTAATTCCCAAATTAAGTTTGACGAATTTTATAAAAAGGCTTTGTCCGAAGGGGCTGATTTTATCGCATCCGGACACTATGCTCGTATCTCACCTACTACCAGCCGAGGTCAAAAGAAATTAATGGCAGGCATTGATCCGGCCAAAGACCAATCATATTTCCTGTGGGATATCGACAAAAAGGTTTTACCCCACGTCCTTTTTCCAATCGGAAACCTAAAGAAATCAGAAGTCAGAGCCTTAGCGAAAAAATTACAGTTATCAGTCGCTGAAAAAAAAGACAGTCAGGGCATTTGTTTTATTGGGCCTATTAACGTACGAACGTATCTTGAGTCAGAGTTGCCAATCAAAAAAGGCAATGTTGTTACGGAAGAGGGCAAGGTCATCGGCCAGCACGATGGGGTATGGTTTTATACCGAGGGACAAAGAAAAGGGACATCGCCTGGCGGAGGGATCCCCTACTACGTAATAAAGAAAGATATCAATAAAAATGAACTAATAGTCGCACCAAGAGCCAGCAAACAACTCTTCGCTCGTGGATTAATTGCCAAAAATCTTAATTGGCTAATTGAAAAACCCCCTACCCTGTCCCCTGCCATAAAAATTCAGGTGGTTATTAGGTATCATCACAATGCCGTACCGGCATTATTGAAAGTCGAGGGCGACACGGCAACTGTCACGTTTAAATCTCCTCAGCGCGCTGTCACACCTGGGCAATCTGTTGTTTTCTACAAGGGTGACCAACTATTGGGCGGTGGAGTCATTGAAAAACCTGTGATACAATGATCTCGAAATGCCAAAAAAGAAGTTTAAAATTAGTGTCCGTTTCGGGACCACGGTTTTACTGTTGGTGGCTTTCGCATTCGGCTACTTATTTGGCCATGCCAATCTTCAGTTAGATAAAAGATATATCCCTCGTTTAGTAAATACCGACCTCGGCCGTCCCAAAGACGTCAATTTTGGCTTGTTCTGGGATGTCTATAATGAAATCTCGCAGAGTTATTTAAAACCAATGGATGCTCAAAAAGCTTTATATGGTGCTATCAATGGCTTGGTGAATTCACTTGGCGATCCATATAGTTCTTTTCTAACTCCTGAGGAATCGGCATCTTTCAAGAATGATTTAATCGGTAAGCTTGAAGGAATTGGCGCAGAAATTGGGCGTCGCAACGGCGTCCCGGCCATAATTGCTCCTCTGGAAGGATCGCCGGCGCAAAAGGCTGGATTAAGAGCCGGTGACAAGATTATTGCGGTTGATAATGTTTATACCGAGAACCTGTCGCTCAGTGAAGTAGTATCGAAAATACGCGGCAAGACGGGTACTCAAGTAACTCTCAAAATTCTACGTGACGGCGATAAAAATCCGCGCGATGTCACCATTACTCGCGAAGCAATTAACGTAGAAGATGTTGCCCTCGAAGTTAAAAACGGTGTGGCGATTGTTAAGATTCGTCAATTTGGCGACAACTCCTACTCTCAGTTCGAAAAAGTTATTAACGAGATTAAGTCGAAAAATATTAAATATATCGTTTTCGATATTCGCAATAATCCCGGCGGGCTGCTCGACAAGTCAATAGATATGCTCAGTCTCGTCCTTCCTAAAAATTCAATAGTAGTCGAACAGAAGCCGAAAGAGGGCGATGTTGAAAAAATATATACCACCAAAGATCCGGTTTTAAGTGATGAAAATATTGTAGTATTGGTTAACGGTGGATCGGCATCGGCCAGCGAGATTTTCGCGGGCGCTATCCAAGATCATAAAAAAGGCACTGTGATCGGTGAGAAGACTTTTGGCAAAGGCACGGTACAGGTGTTAAAAGATTTTGATTTGGGGTCGGCTCTAAAATTGACTATTGCTCAGTGGCTCACACCACAGGGGCGCCAAATAGATGCCACCGGCATTACGCCAGATATTGAAGTTGGCCTTAGCGAAACCGACAGCGATACCGGTAAGGATCCGCAGCTAAATAGGGCGCTAATAGAAGTTAAAAAGGCGAAATAGTAGTATAATTAAATCGAAAAATGATATTTGTTGGCAGACTCAAATAAGGAGGATTGATGGCCCAGGATTATTGGGGAAACGATGACGAATGGCAAAAGAGAGGTGCGGCTTCAGGGGCGCCGACTGAGCCGGTGAACCCAGAACCGCAAGCGACTTCCCCGCAACCCCCTACCGAGGCACAGGGTAATAATACTTTTTTAAATAATATTCTCGACAAGAAAATGCCTGAAGGCGGTGTCGCTCCAGCCACAGAGACTGGCGGAAATGCACCTGCTGAATTACCAAAATTTAATCCCCTGCCCTCTTCCCTACCCGGCGAAACTTCAGAGAAGGGACCTCTTCCAGTTCTAGGACAGGACAGACCGATGTCAGCTGGTA
>CAYUJF010000002.1:0-8426 GCA_964445015.1 uncultured Candidatus Saccharibacteria bacterium | reverse complement strand
CAACCGTGCCGCCTGAGCCCATGAACGAACCCTCACCAACCCTGCCAACTGGTGAAACCCAACCTGAGGCTCCGAAACGATCGTGGTGGTGGCTTGTGGTCGTGCTAATAATTATTGCTCTCGGAATTGGTGCATACTTCATATTGAGCGGAGGGACCAAGTCGGTAAAAACTGGCGTCTTTGGAACCAAGCCTAGCGTCAACGACTTAGACGCTACTCGATTGTCAGACTTGGACAAGATCCAAAAAGCATTGGAGCAATATTATCTTGCCAACGCCAAATATCCTGAGAGTAAGAGCCTAACTAGAACTCAGGACAGCAACTGCCCTCTCAACGGTCTCGTACCCCAATATATGAATGATCTGCCCACCGATCCGGGAGGTGATACATTCTACTACGGCTATAAGAGTGACAATGGTACAACCTATGAATTAAGCGCGATATTTGCCAAGCAACCAAAGCAAGTCGAGAGTGTTGAAACGGCAAAGGGATTTTTGGTTACACTAAGTCCATCGGTAGCATTGTCAAATCAGTAAATTCAAGTAACATATAAGCTGCAAAGGAGTTTAAATGGTAATAGTCTGGGTTATTGTAGGTATTGTCGCAGTAATTTTGCTGTGGATCATTGTTGCGTATAACAGCTTGATCGTTCTACGCAATAGAGCTCGTGAAGCCTTGAGCGATATTTCGGTGCAATCAAAAAGAAGGTATGACCTAATCCCTAACTTAGTTGAAACGGTGAAGGGTTACGCCAAGCATGAATCAAAAGTTTTTTCCGATGTCACCAAGGCTCGTTCCGAAGCAATGCAAGCCAAGGGATTGGCTGAAAAGGCTAAGGCGGAAGACCAACTAACAGACACAATCAAATCATTGTTTGCAGTGGCGGAAAATTATCCTCAGCTCAGAGCGTCGGAAAATTATTCGAAGTTGCAGGACGAATTGACAACTACCGAAGATAAAATAGAGGCGTCTCGACGTTATTATAACGGCAGTGTCCGTGACCTTCTAAATAAAATGCAGGTTTTCCCAACCAATGTCATTGCCAAGAACCTTGGCTTTGAAGAAATGCCGATGTACGAACCACCGAAGGGACAGGAAGAAAAAGTGGCCGAACCGCCTAAAGTTGATTTTGAAGAAAAAAAATAATAAACAACGGAGGTGAAGATGGAAGAGAAATCGTCGAATCCAAGCGGTGGTGGTAGCGATAGCGATATCGATCAGAATAAAGCGATGGCAATAATCGGTTATCTTGGCATTTTGTTTTTAATTCCCATGTTGGCGGCGCCAAAAAGCAAGTTTGCACAATATCATGCGAAGCAGGGAATGATTCTGTTTATTGCTGAAGTAATTCTATGGGCAGCAGTTTGGGTGTTGGCGCTAGTTACTATTGGTATTGGTGCGGTTTTGTTCCCGATTGTCAGCATCGTGGCGCTTATCTGGACTATCCTCGGCATTGTTAATGCTGCCAACGGTCAGACAAAGCCATTGCCGGTAATTGGCAACTTGATTAAGAATAAATAAGTTTGTACTTAAGGAGGGGAATGGATTTTCACCCGACAGTTGGAGGCCGTCTATTGGCGTGCTTGAGCTACATAAGCCTACTGTTTTTGGTGCCTTTGGTGTTGGTTTCTGAAGATGATCGTTTTATGGCCTTTCATATCAGACATGGTTTTATGATTTTTGTCGTGACGATTATCGGCAACGTAATTCTTCTGATGCTCGACGCTCTTGCCCAAGGCTACCTATATCCGTATTTAGGGAGGCTCTTTAACTTGGCGATAGTGGTCGCTTGTCTTTACGGTATTTACCTGGCACTGCGTGGTAAAACCTCCCGAATCTGGGGTATTTCCGATCTCCTGGAACGATTCCCGATTTAGTAGACATTAATATTGTTTTGAAAGTCGCGGCGCGCCTGAGCTCAGGCGCGCCGCGATCTTGTTACTTTACACTGATAGCGCTAAGATTGATATAAGGAGAAAAAATGGATCTTCAAGAAGCTAAAAAAAGAGTAATTGTCCTGCGCAAAGAAATCGACCGTCATAGACATCTTTATCATGTCGAAGATAGATCGGAAATTTCCGATGCCGCTCTCGACTCTCTAAAGCATGAACTTCAAGCCATAGAAGAACAATTCCCATCTCTTATAACGCCCGACTCACCAACGCAAAGAGTTGGTGGCAAGGCGCTGGAAAAATTTGCCAAAGTAACGCATTCAACGCCAATGCTGTCACTAACAGATGCTTTTTCGCCAGAGGAAATGCAAGCCTGGGAAGACCGTGCCAAAAAATTAGTCCATTCCGACACTATCGCCGGAGGTTATTTTGCTGAACTAAAAATGGATGGCTTGGCGCTTTCAATTGTTTATCGCAAAGGCCAGTTGTTTAGAGCGGCAACAAGAGGTGACGGCAAAATTGGTGAAGATGTCACCGCTAATATTAAAACCATCGAATCTATTCCTTTGAAATTAAACGAATCATCGAAATACTATCGCTCCGCGTCATCAGGAGATTTTGAGGTTAGGGGTGAGGTCTATATGGATAAAGATGATCTTGCCGCTATCAACCTTGCTCAAAAAAAAGCCGGTCAGCCGGAGTTCGCCAACCCACGCAATGCCGCTGCCGGCTCCATTCGTCAGCTTGACCCAAAAGTCACCGCCAGTCGAAAACTGAAATTCATTGTCTACGAAGTTGTCACCGACCTTGGCCAAACTAAACATGAAGAGGAACATGTGATGGCTCGCGACTTAGGCTTTCCGATTATCACTCAAAATAAATATTGCCCTAAACTCAAAGATGTTATTGCCTACCACAAACACTGGGAAGCCAAACGAGACTCGCTGGCATACCAAATCGATGGCGTAGTGGCGCTATTTAACGATGAAAAACTGCGCAGCAAACTTGGTTTTGTCGGCAAGGCCCCACGCGGCATGATCGCTTACAAATTTGCGCCGGAGCAAGTTACCACCATCATTAAAGATATTAAAGTGCAGGTTGGGCGCATGGGCACTCTCACACCGGTGGCCATTTTTGAGCCGGTTCGAGTGGCGGGTTCACTGGTTTCTAAGGCAACCTTACACAATCAAGATGAAATCGATAAGAAAGACATCAGAATCGGTGACACAGTCATTATTCAAAAAGCCGGTGATGTTATTCCGGAAGTTGTCAGTGTGCTTAAAAAAATGCGGCCAAGTGGCGCTAAGTCGTGGCACATGCCGAGCAAGTTTGAAGGGGCAAAGGTGGTACGGGTCGAGGGGGAAGCGGCGCACAAAGTGCACGATCGTAAATTAGCTTCTGTGAAATTACGCCAAATGCAACACTTTGTTGGCAAGGCCGGGTTTGATATTGAAGGTCTCGGTCCCAAAATCTTAGAACAGCTGTTTAATAAAGGCCTTATCAACAACTACGCCGACATCTTTAAACTGCGTTTTGAAGATATTAAACCGCTGGAACGATTTGCCGATAAGTCGGCCCAGAATATTATTGACGCAATTGCCAAATCCAAAACCATTGAATTGGGACGATTTATCCACGCACTCGGAATTCCATTGGTCGGAGAGCAATCAGCCTACGACTTAGCTGAACACTTTGGCAACTTAAACGATTTTATGAGCGCTGGCTTCGACGAAGTCAACCGAGTTTTCAAAGTCGGACCGAAAGTCGCTCAATCGATTACCGACTTTTTTGCCGACAAAGAAAACAGCGACACTATCCATGAACTGTTATCAAACGGCATTAAAATAGTTAATCCCACCAAGTCCGCCAAAGAAGGGCCACTCAAAGGAAAGACGTTTGTTTTTACCGGAGGGTTAGAGACTTTGACGCGTGACGATGCTGAAAATAAAGTCAGAAAATTGGGTGGGGACGTTTCTTCTTCGGTAAGCCGTGAAACCGATTATGTTGTGGCCGGCTCCGACCCGGGGAGTAAGTTCGACAAGGCCCAAAAACTCGGCGTCAAAATCCTCTCCGAACAAGAATTCATAAAATTGATTTGATATGCAAAATCGTGACCCACAACTTGAAACGTCAGGAAAGATAATTGGTTTTTACGAAAGGGAGTTTTATTGCTTCTCAAATTTTTCAAGTTTTGCGGCGGATTGGCGAGGAAGGCACTGGCAGACTTCCGAGCATGCTTACCAGGCAGCGCATTTTATCGACACAGACAAGAGTCTTTTCGAAAAGATATTCAAAGCTAATTCTGCTCACGAAGCATTTAAAATTGCGAAAGAAAACGCAGATAAGGCACCTAGTAATTGGCATGACGTCAAAGTGGGAATAATGGAAGAAATTGTCAGACTGAAGTTGCAACAAAACCCTTATGTTAAAAGGAAACTTCTGCAAACTAAGGATTTGCATATTGTTGAGGATTCTCCTGAAGACAGCTTCTGGGGTTGGGGCAGGGATAAAAAAGGCAGAAATGAACTTGGTAAGATCTGGATGAAACTTAGGGAAGAACTCAACTATAAGAATAAGTAATTCATCCAAACCATCTCGGTATTCAACGATCGTTCTATATTGAGACGAAATAACAGGTTCTAAATCATCTAAAATACGAACGATCGCATATATTTGAGACGATTTGATATTATGTATTTGTAATAACCGATAGAATGATTTTGGCGTTAGTTATCATCAAAGGGTGCAAATATGAGAAGACAGAACAAAACTGAAAAGCTGTTATCAATATTAGACGCGCTGGCGGAAGATATTGGAGTTTTTTTGTCGCCCAAAGAACTGAGAAAGATAGTTTATAAACACTGGGATCAAAGATCTAACTTATCACAGGCTTTG
Source organism: uncultured Candidatus Saccharibacteria bacterium (assembly GCA_964445015.1). GTDB lineage: Bacteria > Patescibacteriota > UBA1384 > UBA1384 > UBA1384 > CAYUJF01. The sequence continues at coordinate 3,639 of CAYUJF010000002.1, read as the reverse complement.
GGCAACCTCACCCGATCGGGATATTTGGAGATTATTGAGAAGGATAATAAAAAAGCGATTCAGTTAACAAGTAGAGGGAAGCTGAAAATTTGGAGACCTAGAACGTATGATGAATCAGATGGACGCTGGCGATTGGTGGCATTTGATATTGAAGAAGAAAGAAAATCAACTAGAAATAAATTCCGCGATTATTTAAAAATGATGGGATTTAAACCGATGCAAAAAAGCTTATGGATATCGCCACATGACGTATCCAGTGACTTGGAAGAAATAATCAGTATGCTTGATATCAGGGGAAATGTTGATTATTTTATTGCTGATGCGCTGACAAATAAAGATAAATTCGAAAAACTATTCGCAATGTATGAATAAAATGTCTCAATGTAAAACGATCGTTCTATATTGAGACAAAGTAACAGGTTCAATATCATCTCAAATACGAACGATCGCATATAATTGAGATGGTTTTGGTTAATGTAGAATATGCCAACAAATAATTGCATATCGATATGTTGGTTGATTAGTTGAAATATTTAAGTGCACAGGTTGCGATGAGATAATGTTTTGATAAGATATTGCTATGGCAGAAAAGATCTCAAAAGAAGAAGTCGAACATGTTGCGCGATTGGCGCGTCTCAGTTTGACGCCTGAAGAAATTGAAAAATATACCCAGCAAATCGGTGATGTCTTGGACTACGTGGATCAACTTCCAGGGGGAGAGAGATTTAAGATTTATGATTCAAGATTCAAGAATGGCAACGCATCATTGCGAGAAGATGAAATCAAATCTAGTGAAGCGAGTACTGAAGAATTGCTTGCTAATGTGCCGCGAACTGAAGGTACCAGTATTAAAGTGCCAGCTGTATTTGGTGGTGAAAAATGAGCAGCACTATTGTCGCAATTTCCACAAAATTAAAGTCCAGAGAAATCTCTGTTGTTGAACTAACTAAAGACTATCTTGAAAGAGCCAAGCAAAGCGACTTGAATTCATACATTACTCTCGACGAGGCGGGCGCTATTGAAGCTGCCGAGCAAGCCGACAAATTATTCCAGTCCGGCAGTGCGCAGCCACTCACGGGAATCCCTTTTGGTATTAAAGACGCCATTTCTACCAAAGGTCTCCGAACAACTGCTGGCTCAAAAATTCTTGATAATTATATTCCACCGTTTGACGCCACAGTCATTGATAAGCTGCGTGCGCAAGGCGCTGTTATTATTGGCAAAAATAATATGGATGAATTTGCCATGGGTTCGTCCACGGAAAACTCGGCATATGGTCCGACGCTCAATCCACATGACAAAAATAAAGTGCCGGGCGGTTCTTCCGGCGGTTCGGCTGCCGCGGTGGCTGCCGACTTATGCATTGCTTCACTAGGCTCCGATACCGGCGGTTCCATTCGCCAACCGGCTGCCTTCTGCGGCATTGTTGGGTTTAAACCAAGTTATGGCCGTGTATCTCGTTATGGATTAATTGCCATGGCATCAAGCTTAGACCAAATCGGTCCCATGACAAATAATGTTGCCGATGCCAAAGTAGTTTTTAACACTATTGCCGGCCACGACAAAAAAGATGCCACGAGCAATAATATTGAGCCGGAGAATAATGTTCAAAAACCCAGAGTTGGCGTGATTAGAGACCACATCAGCGGTTCTGGTCTTGAAGACGGTGTTCGGGAGTCAATTAACAGCGCTATTGAGAAAATCTCTGCTGCCGGTTTTGAAATAGTAGATATTTCTTTGCCCAACATTGAACATGCCCTGGCGGTCTATTACATTATTATGCCCATTGAAGTTTCCAGCAACCTTGCGCGCTTCGATGGCGTTAAGTACGGCAAGTCAGCATTGCTCGAGGGCGATGTGAAAGATTTGTTAGATGTTTACTTTTCCACTCGCTCGCAATATTTTGGGCCGGAAGCGAAGCGTCGTATTATTCTTGGAGCATATGCATCATCAGCCGGTTATTTTGATAAATACTATAAAAAGGCTCAGGGCGTCCGCCAATTAATTAATAGAGATTTCGCCAATGCTTTCGAAAAAGTTGATTTCATTATTGACCCTACCGCACCCACAACAGCCTTTAAGCTTGGTGAAAAATCGGCCGACCCAATGCAAATGTATTTAAGCGATATCTACACAGTGCCAGCTAACATTGCGGGTCTTCCATCCATTTCAATTCCGTGTGATGTGAGCAATAACATGCCAGTTGGTTTGCAGATCACCGGCAATGTAAATTCCGATGAAGGAGTATTGGATTTTGCTGGGCAAGTCGAAGATTTATTAAAATAATTATGACGCAACCATCAACTGAAGAAAAAATTGTGTGGGGTATTGGACGGTTTTTTAAGAACCTATTCTCTGGTGGTGCCAAATCAACATCGGCTCAAATTGATCGTGAAGAGGTGCGCCGGCGCTGGCAGGAAATCGAAGACTCTATGAAAGCCGGCGGACCAAATAATTTCAAAGCGGCAGTTATCGACGCTGACAAATTGCTTGATTATTGTTTGAAAAATATCGGTGCGTATGGTGAAACTTTGGGTGAGCGACTTAAAAATTCAGAGAACAAGTTTCACGACCGTGCGGCATATCAAGCGGCGTGGGAAGGACACAAAGAGCGCAATCGTTTGGTTCACGAACACAACTACGAATTCCTGCACCACCAAGCCGCAACTGCCATTAGCAATTTCAAAAAAGCATTAAATGGCTTGGGTGTTTTTAATACATAATAGGAGTGTCTATGATCGAGGGATTGAGTCCTAGCCCTCAAGAGCTCGGTATCGTTAACGAGCCGGAGAGTGTTGAGGCTGAAAAAAACAGTGAATTATTTGAATTAACTTCTGAGGCAATGCGCAGGGCCTTGCATTTGAGAAGTATTTCTTCTGGGGACTACATCCGTGAGAAGTCAGATGAACTTTCGGGTTTCTTAAATCAGTACTATGTTCAAGAAGGGTTAGATTATTGGGATAGTGACTATTTAGCTAAGTATCCAGCACAACTTCTTGGATATCTACTAAAAGGCACGCATACCGATGCTGTTGGCTATGGAATCACTTTTCCACAAAAGCTTGATACTTTGGAAGTTGGAGGTTACAACGAAGAGGATGATTACTGGGCGACTTTACCGCTGTTTAAGGAATCTAACGTTGATTACACCGGTATTACAATTAATCGATATGCAGAGCTTCCTTCTGGAGACAGGAAGAGTTCGGGGTGTCACTATGAAACCTACAGGATGGATGCCGAAAATCTCTCTACTAAATTTCCAGAAAAATTCGACTTAGTTTTTGGTATGGGTTTTTTGGGTGCACCAATGCGCTATGGTGCTCAGGAGCGTTTTGGTCTTAGGCCAACATCACCAGAAATGGATAAACGTGAGGTCGAATATTCAACTACAATGATGAAGTCGATATATGGTGCGATGCAAGAGGGCGGATTGGCATTGTTTATAAATAGAGAAAAAACACCGCTCACAGCCCAGTATTTTGCCAATCTTGGTTTTGAGGCTGTCGAGTTCAGACTGGGCGGATTTCAGTGTATTGTTTTAAGGAAAACTCCAGAATTAGAAAAGAAAGAGAAAGAATCGGAAAATCTAACTTTATGAAATACACACCTACAATAGGATTAGAAATTCACGTGCAGCTC
>CAYUJF010000001.1:11165-34802 GCA_964445015.1 uncultured Candidatus Saccharibacteria bacterium | reverse complement strand
ATTGTCTCTGACTCCCTAATCTTGGTCTCATCTACATTCAGATGCTGACACTTGATTTTTTCGGCGATCTCCAGAGTAGTCTTAAGACCAATGGCGATATCGTTTGTAATATGGCTTGACCCGATAGGAATGATATTGGTGTCAACTAATTCTCCCTCTTCGTAGACACAGTATCCAGTTGTGCCCGCTCCAATATCCAAAAGCATCACCCCCTGCTCTTTTTGCTTTTTGTTGAGTACTGCACGGGCACTGGCCAACGGATTTAAAATAATCGCCTCAGCGCTTATATCTATCTGGTTGATTATCTTGATGATGTTGTTGATTTGCGCCGAAGGAACACCCGCAACAAGAATTTCTCCTTCAAGGCGCATCCCCCTCATTCCGGTCGGGTCACTCACCGGGTCACCACCGTCGACAACGAAGTCTTCCGGAATGATTTGTACTGGCTCGTAGTTTGGTGGCAATGCGACCGACTTCGCCGATTCAATGACAGCTTCGACATCGTTCTGATTGATTTCGGAGTCTCCATGTGTAATAGCAACCACCCCCCTACTTCTTACGGTTTTAATACCGGTTCCGCCAACACCCAAGACGGCGCTTCTAATCTCAAAATCACAGGTCTTGCGAGCTTCTTCCACGGCAGCGGACAGGCTGCTCACAACCTCTTCTGGGTCGATAATAACGCCTCTTCGCAATCCTGAGTTCGGAGAGACGCCCATGCCAATTACATTGGTAAGGTTTTCTTTATATTCGCCGATTGTGATAGCGACTTTGCTGGTGCCAACATCAATGCCAACAGCAACACGGGAGTTGTAATCGTTAGCCATAAACCCCTCATTATTGATATGTCTTTACTTATTATACACAGCAAACGCGATTACCTCAAACCTGCACCTAAAAAATTTAAAATTATTATTCCGGGTGATGAATGCCTAGCAAATGCCTGACAGAATGCTTGACCAACATTTTCAATTCATTGTCGAGCGACTGCTTCTTTAGAGAGGCTTGTTTGCGGGCTTGTTCGGCGCACACCACAATTGTGCCAAGATGATCAACTCGGCTACTCTTTTCAATCTTATTCATGAGTGGAAAGCTCAGAACATCGGTGACAGCATCTTTATGACGATATTCCCGGTTCATTTCCTGGATCTTTTCGGGGGAAACTATCATTACTTCAATATCACCGGCGAAGTTGAAGTGATGCCGTGCAAGTTCTTCATCTACCCACTGCCCGATATCGGCTTTATTTACTTTTGTTTTGGTTTCGTTGACGAGGTCAATTTTCATTGAGTCAATTTTTCTTTTACAAGGGCAGAAACCCTTGCACCATCGGCATTCCCTTTGGCCTCTGCCATCACCATACCTATCACCTTGCCCATATCCGACATTTCTTTGGCACCGGTTTTGGCGATGGCTTCTTCGACTATCTTTTTCAAATCGTCATCGGAAATTTGTTCTGGTAAATAAGTGTTTATTATATCTAGCTCGGCTGTCTCGGAACCGACCAAATCGTCGCGGCCTGACTGCTTATATAAGGCGATCGCTTCATTGCGTTTCTTAGCTTCTTTCTGGAGCACTTCAACAGCAGCCGTATCGTCTAACGGTTTTTGCAGTTCTATCTCCTTATTTTTGAGGGCTGACTTTAGCGTCCGTAATGTTCTTGCTTTGTCGCCCTCATTACCTTTTATCGCCGCAACTATATCGGAGTCAATTTTTTCAACTATCATTTTTACCCCCGTTATTAGAACCCACGTTTAACTTTTCTACGTGCCGACTTGCGTCGCGCGATCTCGCGCTGGCGAGTGCGAGAGATGTCTTTTTCTCTATAACGTCGTTTTTTGATATCAGTTAAAATGCCGCTCTGTTGAACATCGCGGAAAAAACGTCTTAACATAACTTCAAAATTCTGACCTCTTCTGTTATCTTCCAAAAAAATCACCTCCAGACCTGTATTTATACTATCAAAAGTACGGACGTAGAGCAAGCTCTGTTCGATATCGCAGTGCCAGTATTCAGGATCTTTAAAAATACTTATTCCGCGATCATTCGGCCGGCTGGTGCTCCGCCGAGAACATGCACGTGCAGGTGGTCAATTTCCTGTCCGCCGTGTTTGCGTGTGTTGATAATTACCCTATAACCGTTGTCGGCAATATTGTATTGCTTAGCTAATTTTGGGATTACCGATAATAGCTTGCCGGCCAATCTATCATTGTTTAGTTCGTTCATACTCGATATATGCGTTTTAGGAATAATAAGCCAATGGACAGGTCTCTTCGGATTTATGTCGTTAAAAACGAGAATATCAGCATCCTCGTAGACTATGTTTGCAGGCATCTCTTTGGCTGCGATTTTGCAAAATAAACAGTCGTTCATGCCATTAGTATATCATTTTATATGACAATCGCGGCTCAGGGGTGCTTCCCGAGCCGCGAAGGTGACGTGCGTGCGACCTAGCTCGCCAGCTTGACCTCCTCGAGGTCCTGGAGAAGCAGCTGGCAGAACCAGTCCGCGCTGAACTCCGCGCCGGCGACGAGTTCGATCGTGGGCGACACGCGTTGCTGGTCATCGCCCTTGGTGACGAGGCTGGCCTGGATGTCGTGCAACCTCGGGCTTATGACCTCGATGTGGCGAGCGGTGTCCAGTATCAAGAGCCCTGAGATGACGGGCCTGATGTCGTTGTTGGTCGCCTCGTCTGTGAGCGTGATGGTGAACTTGTCGCCGGGTCTGAAGCTCTCGACGACTTTTCTCATCTCGGCCTGATCCATACTCGACCCTCCTGAGGTGTAGTAGTCGTGCTACCGGGATGTTCCGGCAACACATAAATATACCATATTATTAGCTTAAGGTCAATTATCTGTATTAATTTTTTGGACTCGAGTGATATGATAATATTGACAAACGACTCGGTTCGTGCTACAATACGCTGTTGACAATCTGGGGGACGGCCGTCACCGAAAGGAGGCGATCTCCATGTACGGTCCGGACGAGATCCACCTGATCTTCATGGTGCTGAACGATATGGCGGAAGCGAAAGAGCGAGAAGACCCGCTCTATGTCCAGGCGCTTGGAGACGGAGTCTACTTCGATCCCAACTCCGGCGAATGGTTCGCCACCTGCCCCACGTGCGACGAGATCTTCCGGGCTTACCCTGGTAGGTTCCACGTCTGCCAGGACGAGTTTATGTTCGGCACATGCGCGTAAGCGGGAGGCCAAGACACCAGGCCTCCCGCTTCCCATGTCTAAGTGCTCTAATTACGATAGTTTAATAAATATCGCCATATCCTTGACAAAAGTACTCTTTTCTGGTATAGTATAGTCTTCTCCTGGTAACAGGGGTTTTTGATTTGCCTCGTATCGAGGACATATCGCAAGATATGGTTCAAATTCAGTAATCTGGGGTTAGTCGCCCTGATTCCCTACCAAGGAGCCACAAGGGAGTGTGAAAACACTTCATGAACAAGAAAATATTTAAGGGGTTAGTAGAAATCAAAAACAAAATAGTCAAAATAAAACCCAATAAACGATTGATTAAATCGTTAACAATCGCCACCACGGTTGTACTTACTTTAGCTCTTGGTCTTACGGTTCAAGATAAACCGGTTAAGGCTCAAGCTAAAGAAACTAAAGTGGTTACCACAATGTCGCTTGACCTTAAGCAGAACGTATTGCTTACTTCAAGGGACAGCAAGGTAAAGATTGTGATTGGTGATTCTGAGGCCGAAAAAAAGGTCAAAGAACAAAACAAGCAAACTCTTGTTGCCAGTGTGTCTGTCGCCTCGGTAACTGATTACGGTGAACCTTCTCTCGAGGAAAAACGTGCTATTTATCAGCAAGTTGCCTCGAAGTACGGTATCCCATGGCAGTTGCTTGAGGCGGTTCACCAGATTGAGTCTGGTAAACGCTGGAATGCCACTGCACGTTCAAGTGCTGGTGCTACCGGTCCGATGCAGTTCTTGCCGAGCACATGGCGTAGTTATGGTCAAGACGGTAACGGGGATGGTTCTGCTGATATCATGAACCCTATCGATGCCTTGCACGGTGCTGCCAATTACTTGGCTGCCAATGGTGCTAATAGGGGTGATATCGATAACGCTCTTTACCGCTACAACCATTCGAGTGCCTATGTTGCTAAGGTTAAGAACATCATGAACTCCATCTAAATTGTTGTTCTGCTTGGGATAAAAACCAAGGCAAAAATCCCCCGAAGTTTCGGGGGATTTTTGTACTCTCTATCTTGGTAATATCGCTTGTATATTACTCTATTGTGGCACTTCCTGAATCGGGGTTCACAACCTCAATCCATGATACACCAGGATTAAATGAAATCTCTTTGCCACTCTTGTCGTAATACAGGGTGCGCTGCTTGGCGCCGGTCTTTTTCCATGTACCCTCTATGACTGTACCATCCATTAATATTTTAGCATCGCCACTCCCCTCACCTGAATTCATGGTGTATACGGTTTTGCCAGCCGATTCCACTGCCTGCCTGGTATAGGTGGCGATAATAATATTCTTGGCAGTCAGTTGTTGACCGTTTTTTTCATCCTTATGCTCAGAGCCAGCCATAAATCTCTTGTATAGATTAGTGGCTGGGTCATATACCCATTTGACTTGATAGGTATTGCTATTAGAGAAATTGATAGTGGCATTCTTGCCGGATGTCGGTCTTGAGCCTGCAGCCGTCTCTGTTTTAAATTTCCAACCTCTGTAGTCACTCTTTGTCGTGTCGTAACCCTTGCTCTTGGCGTATTCATACAACTTTGGAATCGATGCATATAGGGTGTGTTCGAGAGCCTTACCAGTACCTTCACGGCGCCAAAATGCAGTGTTGTTGTGTGGCAGATCGAGAACATTGTCTTCGGCTATTTTTGTCAAAGCGTTCTGAGCACCGCCGGCGTGGGCGTAAAGCGCGTTATATTCCTCCGCCCAATCAACGTAGTAGACACGTGCCGATCGAACAGGCCCAACTTCGTCAGTGTCGCGAGGACCGTATACAGCCATGAAGCGAGTGATACCACCTTCTGCTACAGCTTCATATATGACACTTGCCTTATCTAGGCCGACCTGTGGTCTTGCCTCGGGATGATTTTCAACCATAACTGCCATTGGATGTCTATTGGCAACGTCTTTAGAGGCTTTAGTGCCATCCAATTTCGAGACTATCTGTTCGCTTGAGAACTTCACGGGCAGTTTACTATTCTTCTTATTTTTATAAGCGATATATGCCCATACCCCACCGGCAATGGCCAGTACCACAATTCCTATCATCACACCGATGATAATCTTATGCTTCTTTTCGAGTACTATCACACATCCTCCTTTGACTATTTTCTTTTCTTGATAATCTTCAGTGGCGATATTGCAATTGCTGCAATCGCCAGTCCAATATTAATATACCAAATATAGGCAGTTAATGTTGGCGGGATTACGAGCCATCCGTTTTTGTAAAATACAAAAGCGATAAAAGCCATAGCTAAGATACCGGCTATCGATACCGATACATCTTGTCGACTTGGGATTAGAGTGACTGAAATAGATAGCAATAAATATACAACAATTATTTGCCACCAATGAAAACCGTTCATTAAAGATAATTTGGGTAATTGCCAATCGCTGAAGGGAATATTGATTAATCCGTTCTGCGTCATAGGTATCAATTTAGCCAATAGGAATATCGCAGTAAGGCCAACAATCAGAGGTGCGAATGATATGATAAATTGTCCCAACACGGGTACTCTTGATGGTGTGTGTCCCACGTGTCCACCTGTGCTTGAGAAAAAGTTGATATCACTTATCTGTCCGCCGGTTATAAGTACTGCTACGGCATGAGATGCTTCATGCAAAACCACACCAGGAAAGACACTTGCCAAATATAAAAATCGAGGCAGATAATTGCACAACATCTGATTCACTGTGAAGGAAAGTACCAGAAATAATATGGCCGCTAAGGCCAACAAGATCATTTGTCTCCCAGGGCCACAACGACGTCGTTTGTTTTGGCAATACTCGAATCTTCTTTGAGTGTCGGCGTATATTTATTCGATACAATCTTTTCCACCGCCTTGGCCTCGGCTAATTTGCCGGTGTTGTAGTAGATAATAGTTGTAGCATATCGGCTGGCAGCGTTGCCGGTTGTAATGTTGACAAAACCATCGTCTTTAAGGGCCTGAGCTACAATCGTGGCTTCACCGCTCCTGCCATTGCCGTTCAGCACCCGAACCTTAACTGATGACTTATCGACGGTTGCCGTGGCCGATTCGGTTGTAGTGGTGGACGATGTCGATGATGTCGTACTTGTTTCGGATGTCTTGGCTGGCTGAGAGGTGGTGGTAGACGACGATGTGCTATTACCAGCACCGGAAAGGCTACGATAAATAAGCCACACAGAAAGTGCTACCAATAGGATTATAGCGCAGAGTCCGAGAATCAGATAAAAAAGCAGCGGATCAGACTTTTCTTCCTTGGGCTGGCTATTGAAAAAGCTATCTTTATCCTGCTCGCGAGTCCTGTCACCGACACTTTTGGGTGTTACTGGTTTTTGTTTCGGAGCCTTAATAATATCCAAACTTTTCCCCATATCCCTCCTATAAAATCTACCGATTTTATACCCCTAAATGAGCTAAGTGAATCGAATGGGTAGATGATTGTTTAATAAAAAACAACGTACGCTATTATTATACCAATATATATTTGTAGTGGTCGCCCGCCTTCGGCGCCGAAGGCGGGCGGGTGCGGCTACATGCTGCGAGTGTCGATGTCGAGTTGGCGCCTGTCACCGACGTAGCTGTCGAAGTACGCTGTGCCCTGTCCGCGTAGATAGTCGCCGACGGCCAGGAGGTGGACAGAGAAGTACTCGCCCTTACGAATGGCGCAGTACTACACACCGTCCTTGTCTGGTTTCGTCAGGCTCTTCGGCCACGGCTGAGGCCAGCCGTTCTCGAAGACGCGGATCTGGACGCGCGATGGGTCGACGTTGAAGACCCGTCCTGTCATGCAGCCGTCCGGATCCGAATTGGCATAGCCGCTGCCGGGGCTGACCGCGTCGATGACGATCGTGGGTGTTGTGCCAGCGTCGACGGGTGGTCTGCTGACGTTATGCAGACCATCACACGCTCCGCCCACGCAGCCAGTCAGAAGAAGTGCTGCCGTGCAGATCGTTAGTGCAGCGATCATCTTCATGCGCTATCGCTCTCCTTCCGAGGTGTACTGCACCGACAGGATACCACTTATGGAAGCGGAAATAAATAGTTTTAGGCCAGTTCTGTGGCTGTTGGGCAATGGTCAGAGCCTGTAACGTCTTTTTCGATTAGTGCTGATTTTAAACGTGGTAGCATTGATTTGCTGATGAACTGATAATCTATGCGCCAACCCAAGTTCCTTTCCCTTGCATTGGCCAGCCACGGCCACCATGTGTAATGTCCGTCGCCCTTGTGAAAATGGCGAAAACTATCCGTGAAACCCATATCGATCAACTTATCGATCTGCATGCGTTCTTCTGGAGTGAACATGATATTCTTCTTGTTTTGCTTGGGTCGTGCTAAATCATTTTCGTTGTGGGCGATGTTGAAGTCGCCAACGATTATAATATTCTTTCGGCCGATTGATTCTAAGTAATTAAAAAATTTATTATAAACCTCTAATTTATAATTGAGATTTTCTTTTTGTCTGCCGCCATGAGGAATGTATATGTTTATAAGTGTAAAATTGTCAAAATCAAGCCGCAGCATCCTCCCCTCTTTATCGAAACGTTCCAGACCAAGATGTCGCGACACGCTCTGCGGCTTTCTTTTTGTAAAAACTCCGACGCCGGAGTATCCCTTCTTCTCGGCGGTATTATGATAGATGTGATATTTTCGCCCACCGGTAATATCGAGCGGAATTTGATGGCCGTGAGCCTTGAGCTCTTGCAAGCAGATAATGTCAGCACGGTCGGACTGTAGCCAATCTTTAAAACCCTTGGCATAAACCGACCTCACCCCATTTACATTCCAGGATACAATCTTCATATGTTATTCAATTTGTGTCATCCCGACCGAGCGTAATCGCGAGTGGAATGACAACTGGATTACAGTTTCCATTAGTACGCAAACCGTCGGATCACACCTTTGACTTTGCCCTGGATGGTGGGGTTAATGGCGTAGATGGCGCCGTATTTGGCGTTGGCCGGCTGCAAGCGAATGCGATCTTTCTCTTTGTAGAATTTCTTGAGTGTGACATTGTTATTATCTATTAGCGCCACAACAACATCGCCATTGCGTGGGTTGGTAATTTTCTCCACCACTACGTAATCGCCGTCGAGAATCCCCTCGTCTATCATTGAATCGCCATGAACTTTGAGCGCAAAAGTATTAGGCCCGGTCATGTCGCGCGGAATGCTCAGGGTCTCACGAGTTCGGATGGCTTCAATCGGGTAACCGGCGGCAATGGCACCCAGCAGAGGCACCTCGAAGGTCATTTCTTCAAATTGCGGTGTTAATTGTATCGAGCGAGCCGCATTAAACTCATTTTCCAGTGCGCCTTTGTCCTTTAACGCTTGAATATGGTCGGTGACAGACGCTACCGAAGAGAATCCGAAATGGTCCGCGATTTCTCTATAACTGGGAGCGTAACCATTATCGTCGATGTAACCCGAAAGATAGGTATAGATTTCTTTCTGGCGCTTAGTTAATGGATGCATTAGACCTTCCTTCCTTTACTATTTTCCGAAAATTATTTCTTAATTTTATATTACCACACAAACACCGTACGGCAAGTTGTTGATAACTTTATGGAAATCTATTGACAATAATTTGTGTTATTTGCTACATGTCATCAAAAATGAAAATGCTCCTGTTAATGGTGCTTTAGATTAATATTTTAAAATAAAAATTCACATATTTTACGACAAAGTTATCAACAATTACTAAATGCAATGGCGCCGAGTGGTGTTCTCGGCGCCGTTACGCGCGCGGTGGGTGTGGTTCGCAGGAGAGGAACGCGACCAGTTGACGGTCGAGTTCAGCGATGAGACTCCGCAGCCTCTCAGCCTCAGCAGTAGAACCTGGATTCTGCTGCAGCTCGACCCAGTGGTTGTTTAGGGCGGCGTTGATGCGCATCAGAATCAGCGTCAGCTGCCTGATGGTGTCGGCTGAACTGCGTTCGAGCAGATGGCGTACCACCAGCTCCACGGTGAGCGCGAACTCATCGAACAGGGTGCCCTGTCCCCCGATAACGTCCTCGAGGAACTTGTCGATGACTTCGCGCAGCTTGTCCTTGGTGCGCAGTGCGGTCGCAGCGGCCAGGAAGAGGATGATCTTCTGGTCGATGTCCAAGCTATGAACCTTGCTCTTTGGCTTCTTGAGATCCGCCTTGAGTTTGCGCTGGAGTCTGGAGAGTTCCATGGCGCAACCCCAGGTGACAATGCCGTTGGAGACAGCCACTTGGGCTTCCTGGGGCAGTTCGCAGAAGCGCAGGGCTTCAGAGACTCTACGCTGACTCATTCCCAGCTGGCCTGCGAAGGCCCTCTGCGTCATGCATCTGCCGGTGTCTCCGTCCCCGTTTGTGTGGAGGACGACCCAGAGACCCTTGACTGCCTTGGCGGTCTGAGCCGGCGGAATCGGGCTTTGGCTGATATTCTCGGTTAGCTGGTTGCAGAGCGCACCAACAGCTCCGAGACCCTTGCCGTAGAGAACCACTGGGATCTCCGAGTTGGGGAACCGTGTCATGCAGGTGCTCGGATCTTCTTCGAGTAGGCGGCAGATAGCAGCTCGGCGACGATGTCCGGCCACCAGTACGACAATGCCGTCATACCACGACGGCACTTCCGACTTAGCATCACCGAACAGCCTGCGGACGATTCTGCAGTAGATCTTGTACTGCTCCCTTGATGGCGTCCAAACGGTCAACGGATTCTGGAGACCGTTGGCGCCGATGGTTTGGGCTAGTTCGGCGATCTTCTTGTAGCGCTCTGCCGGACCACGCATCTGTGGCAAGGCTACAATATCGCCAAGCTGTACCGTTGTTACGGTGGCTGCTATTGTCAACGATCTCCCACCTTTCCGTGTGGCGTTCGAGTAGGTGCAGTTGTAATGTAAACTATTATTTCTTGTAATGCAAAATTATTTTTTTGTGACTGGCTCGTCTAAAGAATTAAACCCCACGCGGTACGGGGCAGAACCATCCACAGTTAGTAGGCTCGCAGGGATAACAGTCTCTGGGCCGAAGCGATCGTTGATACTATTTGCGATGTCATCAAGAGATTCAATTTTAGAAGTATCGTCCAATAGGGATAGCTGCTCACGTTTGCAAGTCGATAAATTAGTGGCGGTAACGCCCAGATAAAATGGCGCATCGATTGGACACGTTTCAAAAAGCCGAAGAGCGGTTTTGCAAATGACGTGGCGATTATTGGTGTTGTCCATTCGCTTATGATTATGATAATAACTTTTTTCCTTGAATGAGCGCGCGCCAAGGTGAAGGTCATTGCAAAGTAGCCGATGCCTTTTGAGGCGGGCCGCGACCTTAGTGGCTAATTTTAAAACCACTTGGCGCGCGCTGTTTTGACTACGCAAGTCGGGCGGTAATATATAAGAATGCCCCACGCTCTTAAGTGACTCGGCAATACGAATGGTTTCCGCGCCATGCAAATTCATATACCATCGTTCGCCCATAATCCCGAAAAGTTCTCTCAGTCGTTGTGGCGAAGTATGAAAAAAATCATATGGGGTTAAAATGCCACTGAGCTGCAATTTGAGAGCACTTCTATAATTAATACCACACAGTGTTGTTAAATCATCAATCTGGCGGAAAATGCTATCAATATTATCAGTGGTGATAAACACCAACCCATCGGGCTTCTGTAAGTCGGTGCCCAGCTTGGCTAAAAACTCATTGGGACCAATGCCCACCGAAGCGGTTAACCACTCCCCCACCTCGGTTTTAATAGCGGTTTTGATTTCGTGAGCTAGGCGTGTTGTATCCACTTGGTTGCGCAGAGATGCTGGAACTAATAAGCAAAACTCATCGACACTACGAGCTGTTACAAAGGGTGATATTTTTGCAAGTGTCTTTTTGATTTGTTTGTGGACTTCAACATAACGCCGCGCTCGGGCTTCTATGACGGCAACCGCGGGAATTTTTTGGCGCGCCTCTCCTACTCTATTGCCGGTTTTAACCCCCAGCCGTTTAGCTTCATAACTCGAGGCAATGACGCAGCCGGTACTACCAGTGTACGGTGTCACTACCACCGGCCGACCTCGCAGCGTGATATTGTCTTGCTGCTCAACCGAAGCAAAGTAGGCGTTCATATCGAGAAAAAGATACTTGTAGTCGATGATCTCCATATTTCTATAGTACCAAACAAACACCGTACATTAAAAGCCAGTTGTTTTCTCTTGCTTTTCAACTTGTTTGGCGCTAATTTGTACCTAACACCGTAAGCGGTGTTGGCACTGCCTCGCGGTGTCCTGAGTCCATAACACGAGAGTGTGATCATTGTGCCGATTCCGCCCAAGGAACACAACAGGCCCCGTGTGTTGAGGCTGTTCATGCCCAACGACGTGGCTCAGTGGATCGAGTCAACCCAAGGACCGTTCGACACGATTCTCTACGGCGATGGCGGATGGTTTGTTATCGCCACCCGCAACCCCAATGTGAAAGCGATCTTGGGCCTGCTGGAGGGCAGCGAGAACGAGGTCGGCAACGGCCTGGAGCACAACTCGAAGATGTTCCCTGACCAGCGTCCCGACCGGACGGACCTGACCTACTTCAGGTTCCATGGAGACCGCAGATGGTTCGTGAAGTACGGCCTCGACCTGTGCGAGGTGAAGATGTGCCAGTAGCGGCCGCCGGCGCGTCCAAGGAGATAACCTGTGCGGGAAGGTGGTGAACTACGACCATGCTGATTGTACGTACGCGGAATGTGCCGGTCATCCGGGTCCGGCGCATGACGGACCCGGGTCGCAGATGGTCGGGCTGGATCGACTATCCGCAGGCGCCTGAACGGGCGATCGTGTACCGGGATGGCATCTACATGGTCATCGCAACACGAGATCCTGAGATCGTTGCTCGTCTCAGCGATCAGCCGGGCATCACACAGCACCCTGACCTGCGGGGATCTGATCGTCCGGAGCGGTACTTTGTCTGCACCGGACTCCCCGAGGAGTTCCTACTCGGGCACTACGGCCTAGAGATCGTAGGCTACTGACGCCCGACTTGCTCACGCGCCCCGCCCCTCACAGGGCGGGTTTCGCGTTGCCAGGGAGTGAAAAACAGATATAATTGAACCAATGGAACAGTTTATTAATAAGAAGAAAATAGACGAAATCAACAAGCGCTGGGAGGAAGCGGGTATTTTTCAAGCACAAGATGAATCTGAGAAACCTAAGAAGTATATTCTCGATATGTTCCCCTACCCTTCTGGCGATGGCCTGCATGTCGGTCACGTTGAAAGCTATACTGGCAGTGATATTATCGCCCGATATTATCGTATGAAGGGCTACAACGTCTTGCACCCTGTAGGTTGGGATGCTTTCGGTCTGCCGGCGGAAAACTATGCCATAAAAAAAGGTGTTCATCCGCAAGAGACAACCGACGCGAATATTGAAAATTTTACCCGCCAAATTAAATCACTCGGCTTTTCTTATGATTGGTCAAGAGAAATAAATACGTCGAGCTCAGAATACTATAAATGGACACAGTGGCTATTTTTAAAACTCTACGAAAAAGGACTAGCTTATAAGAAAAAAGCTAAAGCCAACTGGTGCAGTTCGTGTAAAACAGTTCTGGCCAATGAGCAGGTAATAGATGGTGCTTGTGAGCGCTGTGGGTCGCAAGTGACCCAAAAGGAATTGGAACAGTGGTTTTTCAAAATTACGGACTTTGCCGACAGACTATTGAACGGCCTCGAGCATTTAGACTGGCCGGAACACATTAAATCAATGCAGCGAAATTGGATTGGAAAGTCGGAAGGCACCGAGCTCGTCTTTAGAATTGACGGCTCCGATGACCAAATAACTGTTTTCACTACTCGGCCCGACACTTTATATGGTGTTACTTATGTTGTTTTAGCGCCGGAGCATCCAATGCTCGATGCGATAGTTGCAGAATCTCGCCGCGAAGAAGTTGAAAAATATCGGACGGCGGCTACAAAGAAATCTGTATTGGAACGCACGGAGCTTAACGAAAAAACAGGCGTATTTACCGGTGCTTATGCAATCCATCCTATCACTCGAGCAAAAGCGCCCATTTGGGTGGCAGATTATGTTATTACTGAATATGGCGGAGGTGCTGTTATGGCGGTACCGGCCCATGATAAACGGGATTATGAATTCGCAAAGAAGTATGACCTACCGATAATAGACGTTATAGAGCCGGAAAGCGGTAAGGCGAAATTACCATACACGCAACATGGTCGGCTCATAAACTCCGATGAGTTCAATGGGATGTCATCCGAAAGTACGAAAGGTAAAATTGCACAAAAAGCTGGAGGTAGAAATAAAACCCAATATCGTTTACGTGACTGGCTGGTATCGCGTCAGCGTTATTGGGGTGCGCCGATTCCGATAATTTATTGCGATAAATGCGGAACGGTACCGGTGCCGGAAAGCGATTTACCTGTCAAATTACCAACCGATGTCGACTTCAGACCAACTGGCGACTCGCCACTTAAGCTATCCAAAGCCTTTCACAACGTCACCTGTCCGCAGTGTGGCGGTCCGGCAAAAAGAGAATCAGATACAATGGATACCTTTGTCTGTTCAAGTTGGTATTTCTTGCGTTTTTGCGACTCACAGAATAAGGATGTGGCTTTCGACACAAAAAAAGCTAATTACTGGACGCCGGTCGATACATACATAGGCGGAGCCGAACACGCGGTTCTTCATTTAATGTACGCTCGTTTTATAACTAAATTTTTGCACGATCAAAATTACATCCAGGCTGAAGAACCTTTTGCCAAATTGCGTAATCAAGGTATGGTCCTTGGGCCTGACAGACAAAAAATGAGTAAATCGCGCAGCAATGTAATTAATCCAGACGAAATCGTTGATAATTACGGACCCGACACACTGCGCCTTTACGAGATGTTTATGGGACCTTTTGAACAAACAAAACCATGGGACCCAAAATCAATTGAAGGCGTCTTTAGGTTTGTTAAGAAGTTGATTAAGTTTTTCGGTGGAGCTAAACCAACTGAAGACTCGTTACTTCCAGAAACAGCAAAATTGACAGAAAGAATAGCGAATAAAATAGAAACCGAACAGTTCAATACATGTATTTCCGATTTCATGAAGCACCTCAATTTATTGGAATCGAAAAGCTATTCGCAGAAGGACTTAGATGCTTTCCTGACAATCATGTCGCCATTTATGCCCTATACGGCTGAACTACTTTGGCAAAAAGAAGGACATAAAGGCGTGGCAGCACAGGAGACGTGGCCCGAGCTGGTTGACGAAAGCAGGCAAACAAAGTATACTGTCGTAGTACAAGTTAACGGTAAATTGCGGGGCACTGTCGATGTTTCAATCGATGCCGTTAAGGAATCGGTTATCACCATTGCCCGAAAACTACCACGAGTCATAAGTAGCATCGGCGATAAAGAAACAGAAATTATTTATGTGCCGGGCAAAGTAATCAATTTTATAATAAAATAATATCGAGGAGTAATTATGGCAGAGCCAAAAAAGAAGTTGTCGGGTACCAGAAGCGGAAATCGCAGAAGTCAGCAATACCTAAAGTCAGCGCAGCCTTCAAAATGCTCAAAGTGTGGCAGCGATGTCCAAAGTCATGTGGTTTGCAAGAACTGCGGTCATTATAAAGGCGACAAAATCTACGAGGTAAAATGAACAGGCATTTCGCCAGAATAGTTGCGATGCAATCTTTGTATGAGTGGGATTTTAATAAACAGGGCGATCCGCTCGAAGTATTAAAGCGTAATTGCCAAAATCTCGAATCTGACATTGATGAACAATTTGCGTCCAAACTCATCAAACTATATCGCGATAACGCTGAGCGAATCGACAAGCTAATTGCAGATGCCGCTCCTGAGTGGACTTTTGAACAAATTGCCCTGGTCGACAGAAATATTCTTCGTATAGCCACGGCCGAACTGATTTTTGATGAAAGCGTGCCCCCAAAGGTTGCTATCAATGAAGCTATAGAACTTTCCAAGAGCTATGGTGGTGATAATTCATCGAAGTTTGTTAACGGTGTTCTGGGTACTATCTATCGCGGCAGTGATAAATATGATCCAAGTGAAGATAAAAAAACGGAGTAGATAATGGATATTTCAGAACTGGAAAAGATTCTTAGTTATAATTTTAAAAACAACAACATTCTCGTGTCGGTAATCACTCACCGTTCGTATTTAAATGAACACCGTGATGAAAAAATTGAACATAATGAGAGGTTGGAATTCCTCGGCGATGCTGTCCTCGAGCTTATCACTACAGAATATCTTTACAATAAATACTCGGAGCCTGAGGGTATCCTAACAAGTTGGCGCAGTGCCTTAGTCAGAGGTACTTCACTGACTGATATAGCCAAAAAAATAGGCTTAAATGATTTTATTCGTATGTCTAAGGGCGAACAAATGTCGTCCGGAAAAAGTCGTGATGTTATTCTAGCTAATGCAGTTGAGGCGTTAATCGGCGGTTTATACTTAGACGGAGGAATTGAAGTTGCTCGCAACTTTGTTAATAAATACGTTATCGAAAAACTTGAGATAATTATTGAAGCGGGCTCGCACCGAGACGCAAAAAGCGATCTACAAGAAATATGCCAGGATAGGATGTCGCTGACGCCACTCTATAAATTAGAAAGCGAAACCGGCCCCGATCACGACAAAAAATTCGTCTCCAGTGTTTGGCTGGGTGATAAAAAGATCGCTACAGGTCAAGGGCGCTCCAAACAGGAGTCTCAACAAGATGCGGCTGCTAATGCCCTTGTCCTTCAGAAGAACTAAGAGTTCAGTTTTGTTTTGAGCTGTTTGTATAAACTATATGCCTTGTCACGAGGCCAGTCTTCGGGCATGTATTTCTTTGGAAGCTTGGGTTCTTGGTCGAGGATATCGGCGAGTTCAAAGATAGTTTTCTTTATTTGATATGCGCCGTGCTTATCTCTCTTGTGAGTTTTTATCGCATTCTGAGCATTCTTCAGGAATAGCAGATACTGTTTCTTGAGTTCCTGTAAAGGCCAGTTTTTAACAAGTGATGCTGACATTTTATCGTCAGGTTTGAAATTGATAATAATGGCATTGTCGGCTAGCCCCAAAACGTTGATATAATCCTGTGTGGCACCGTCTTGGCTGTGAACAGGCTTTACCCATCCGGTTTTAAATACATTTGCGTAGTTATTGGATTGCAAGAATCGACGCAGCTTATCTCTTAGTGGCCTATTGCTTTCAGCTACGCCAAATAAAACGCATTGCCATTCATTTGTCCACTCACTAGTGTCAACGTGCAGATTTTCAAGCTTCTCATCGATATATTTGATACCTTTATCGGTTATTTTGATACTGCCATCCTGTGTCCTTTCAAGTAACCGAAGAGCTTCTAACTTGCCCAGAGCACCACGCAAACTGTTTTTGTTCCATTTAGTTAAGTCACGAACGTGAACCATACCGTAATGTTCGACAAATATTAGTATTTCATTTGATTGCGTTAACATAGGTCTCCTAATTAAATGGATTATCTGACATCATCATATAACAAATAGTACGCTCGTCAAGCTTGTAGTTTTGCTGCAGTATATTTTTACTGCCAGCTGAAGTTATCGAAGCCCCAAGACAGGAGCTTGTTAGATTCTTCAGCACTCGCCTCGAGTGCATTTGATTTTGTTTTGAGTACCACAGAGATCAGGGTATGGCCATCTCTTTGAGCAGCAGATGCGAGCGAGTGGCCGGCTTCGAACGTAAAACCCGTTTTACCACCAATAATCCCGTCGAAATGCATCTCGTCAGTCAATAATCTATTTGAATTTTTGATCTGATGATTATATTGTCCATCTGTTGAAGTGATGGTGGTTTCTGATGTACTGATAATCTTCTTGAATTCATTATTCTTTAAGGCATAAGAGAACAAAATAGCTTGATCGTAGGCGGATGAAAATGCATCCTGACTTAAGCCATGCGGATCGAGGTACTTTGTGTCCTCGAGCCCAAGCTCTTTTGCTTTTTGATTCATGCGGTTTATGAAGGCATCTGTATTGTTGAATGTTGTTCGAGCCAACGCCTTGGCGCAGTCGTTGCCAGATTTGACTAATAATCCACGCAGTAGATTTTCAGTTGTAATTCGCTCTCCCTTAACGAGGCCAAGCTTGGAGCCGGTAACGTTAATGTCAGAGGCGTTAATGTCCACCTCTTTCTTTATATCGCTATTTTCAAGTGTGATTATTGCCGTCATTACCTTGGTAATACTGGCGATAGCGACTCTGTCTCTGGTGCCGCGTCCATACATAATTATCTTCGAATCGGCATCGATGAGCACATAATTATTTGCGTACATATTTGGCTTCGATTCTTTGTCTTTTATGACTGGCACCGGCGCAACATTAATTTTCATTAAGTCGCTTGCGTTGGCGATAGTGGTTTTAGAACTATTTAATTTTGGCGAATATACTGTCTGTCCTATACCAAAGCCAATAATCGCTAAAATCGCGACAAATATTGCAAGTAGTATTTTAGGATAATGATTTCTATCTTCTCTGTTGAAAGACATATTATTTTCTTACATGCATGAGCTAATATTAAATAATTAACTATATTTCCTACCTTTAGACCGCAAATAAAACTCAATTAATATTATCGCCAGAAGAAAAACAGTGGCACTTAGAATATTAAGGACATTGATAGTCTCGAGGATCAAAATGCCTCCCAGCGCAAAGCCGATGCAAAGTCCGAGCCGCAGAGACGATTTAAATGTATTGGCCAAATCAGAGGAATTCCTACGGCTGCTGATGAAATAGGCTATCAGACAGCTGCCACCACTTATGGCTAATATCAAGAATGTGTAAAACATGGCTCTACTGAACCAGTCTGTGGCGAAGGGGTCGATGGTTTGAAGCACCGCGAACCAACCGCCAAATGATAACAGGGTCACTGTAAAAACAGCGAATAGTCCGTTTTTATATTTCATTCTTGCGCCTCGGTTCCTTGGTGTTGTCTAGAGCTTTATCTAATAGATCTATTGTGTCTGCGCTATTATCAAGAATAAACTCAAAATGAGGAAAATTCTTCATTGGAATTAGACTTTTAATATGGTCTATCAATTCTTTCTTCACAGGCCCAATTACGTTATCGATGTTAGTGCGTTGGGCTTGAGGTGGATATATGCTGATCCAAGCCTTGGCATTGCGCTTATCACCACTTAGTTCTACGTGGGTGCATGTCAAAAGGCCATACTTCTCCGAGAGTTCCGACTGAAGAAATTCCGAAATCTTATGAGCAATTTCTTCGGACAGTTGAATATGACGATATTTGGGGTTTGGCATACCAAGAGCATATCAAAACAGTGCACCTTCTGCAAAAATGATATGGTTTGAGAGCGTATTTATCGCTTGGCCCATTGAGGAGCTCTACGAGCGCGTCGAAGACCAGGCTTTTTTCTTTCTTTGACTCTATTGTCTCTGGTGAGTAGACCGTTTTTTCTGAGTATTAATTTTGCCTCGGCATCGAGTTCGACAGAAGCTCGCGCGACTGCTAGTCTTGCAGCCTCGACGCTGCTCTGGATTCCACCGCCGGTGACGGAAATTACGACATCGTATTTGCTATCCTTCTGTAGCAACGCAAGCGGAGAAAGAATCGTTTTCTTTTGGTTATCACTCAGTGCGCTCTTACTACGGTATGTCAGTTTGCCAGTTCCTGCAAAAATATTTGCTGTTGCAATAGCGGATTTACGACGACCGGTAGCGGATGCTAATTGCTTCTGCTTTTTTACTACATCGTTTTTATTTGTCATTTATCTCTCCGACATATAGTTTGAGCCTTTTAAGCCACTTCTGTCTAAGCTTGTTATCGGGTAGCATACCGGAGACGGCGAGTCTCAGCACCTGTTTTGGCTCCATCTGATTATATGTTTTTATGATTTCGCTGCCTGGACGTCCCGGGTGTCTGAAGTAAGTTTTATTCTCTGTTTTACGACCAGAAACATAAATCTTGTCGACATTGTACACCACGACTTGGTCGCCGCCATCAATATGATATGCAAAGTCTGGCTTGTCTTTTCCTCTTAGCAAGTTGGCGACTTTGGTTGCCAGACGACCTAACGTCTGACCTTTGGCATCTATCTTGTGGGTTTTAACTATTCTTTCCATTTTGCTTCTTTACTTCTTTTTCGTAGTTGTTTCTTTATCTTCAACGACAACGGCTTCCGGGTTTTTCGACTTGACTTTCTTTTCGACCGGTTTATCGATTTTTTTTGTTAACTCAAGAATAACCATTCGGGCGTTATCACCTTTTCGATTCCCGATGTTTAATATTCTGGTGTAGCCGCCCTTACTGTTTGCATATTGCTTCTTGATTACTTCGATTAACTTTTTGGCAATCTTGGTGTGCCCGGTTTCTTTCATAGCAAATCGATAGCCGTTTAAGTCGTCGTTATTAATGACGTTGGCAATAATTCGTTCGGCATGTCGCTGTGTCAATTTAGCCTTAGGCAGTGTAGTAATAATACGTTCGTACGCGAACAGACTCGTTACTTGATTCTTAACGAGGTGCTGTCTATTACTCTTCTTACGGCCTAGTTTAAATTGCTTCTTCATGCTGAATTGTTATTTTGACTTACGTTTAGTAGCTGCTTTCTTGGTGGCCTTCTTCAGTGTGGCAATCTTCATGCCGGCTGATATCTCAGTGGCTATCAACGAAAAGTGATCGATAAGAATCTGGCAGGCATTGGTGATAGCTTCAAAGGGGCTGATGCTGCCGTTGGTTGTCACATCTATAGTCAGTTTATCGAAGTTGGTAATGCTTCCGACACGAGTATTTTCGACGACGTAGTGTACCTTTTTAATAGGTGTAAAAACGCTATCAAGCATAATTGTGCCGATGGGCGCTTTCTCTTCCAGCTTTTTCTCGGAAGCTACGAATCCGCGACCTTTCTCGAGGACAATTTCAGCTTTAAGAACACCACCTTTTTCGAGATGCGCCAAAACATAACTTGGGTCAATTATTTCTACCTGGCTATTCGGCTTGATATCGGCGGCGGTAACTTCTTTTGGACCTTTGACGTCAATTGTAATGGTGGCGGGTTCATCACTGAAAAGTCGTACAGGCAGGTTCTTCAGGTTCAGTATAAAGTCAACGATGTCTTCTCGCATGTTTTCAAGGGTTGAGAATTCGTGGCTAACGCCGTTGATTTTAACGGAACTGACCGCGCTGCCTTCCAATGAAGCCAGCATAACCCTACGAAGTGCGTTACCGACGGTAACACCGTAGCCGGGGCTTAACGGTTCAATAACAAACTTAGCCGAATTAGCATCTTTTTCGGCCTCGGATGATATTTTAACAAGCTCTGTTTCTGGTAGTATATACATTTTTATACTCCTTGTTACATTAATCTCGAATAATATTCTATAATCAACTGTGCATCAACCGCTGTTTGTGCGTCTGTCAGGGTGGGTTTCGCAACCACGGTAATAGTGTTGTTTTTTGAGTCAACGTTGAGCCAGGCTGGAGTTTCAGGGCGTTTCCTGGCAGAATCCTTGTCTGGGCTTGGTGCCAAAACCGTTAACTTATCTTTTGGTGAAACCATTGCCGACGGAACGGAAATCTTCTTGCCGTTCAATTCAACTTTTCGGTGTGACACCATCTGACGCGCTTGACGTCGGCTTTCGGCGTAACCAGTGATATAAACGATATTGTCAAGCCTGCTCTCAAGCATCTGCAGTAAACGTTCAGATGTATTCTCTTTGGATTTATCAGCTATAGTGATAAGCTTTCGAAGTTGTTTCTCGGAGAGATTGTAAAGGTATCGGAGTTTTTGTTTTTCTTTGAGCTGGCGATAGTAGTCAGATGGTTTTCCGCGTCGGTTTTGGCCGTGCTGTCCGGGTGGATATGGCCTACGTGTCATGGCGCTTTTAGGACCATCGTCACGCGCTCCTTTAAGAAAGAGTTTTTCTCCGAGTGAACGACTGATTTTGCTAATAGATTTAACTGGTTGAGACATATTAGACCCTTCTTGGTTTCTTTGGACGACACCCGTTGTGAGGGATCGGTGTAATATCTTTTATATCGGTGATACTAATACCAGAACCGGAAAACGCTCTTACAGCTGCTTCTCGACCATTACCAACACCACTGATTGTAATGCGAGCTTCTTCCATGCCCAGTGTTTTTGCTTTATCGATTACTAACTTAGCTGTCTGTGTGGCTGCAAACGGTGTTGCTTTTTTTGCTCCTTTGAATCCCGCATTTCCAGCGGAGGCCCAGGCGCAGACATTTCCATTTGTATCAGCTAAGGTGACAATAACATTATTAAAGGTGGACAGGATGCTAACAATTCCCTTTTTGACGGTTTTCTGAACGTTTCGTCTTCGTTGACGTAAGGTCGCTTTTTTACCTGATGGAATATTTTTATTCATATTATGTCTTCTCCGCAGCTTTCTTGCGGCCGCTGCCGACGGTTACTTTCTTGCCTCTCTTTGTGCGGGCATTAGTCTTTGTTCTTTGGCCACGGACAGGCAGATTACGAATATGTCGAATGCCTCTATAAGTGCCAATTTCCTTTAAGCGCTTAATATTTTGAGAGATATCTGATTTTAAATCTCCCTCGACGCGCATTTGTTCGATGGCACCACGTATTGTTTCTATCTCTGACTCGCTCAATTCCTTTACACGTGAATGATGTTGCACCTTCGCTTTGTCTGCGATTATCTGTGCTTGTTTACGGCCAATACCGTATATGGTCGATAGTGCAGAGACGATCGTTTGGTCAGGTTTTAAGACTATGCCAACAATTCTAATCATTGTTTACCCTTGTCTTTGTTTGTGTCTTGGATTAACGCAGCGTACATAAACTTTCGGCGTGCCAGTTTTACCACGTCGGCGAATGACTTTGCACTTATCACAAATTTTTTTAACCGATGCTCTAACTTTCATATTATCTATCCTGGTTAAGACGATGAACGATTCTTCCCTTGGTTAAATCGTATGGGCTGATCTCAACTTTGACACGATCGCCCGCCACAACTTTAATGTAATGCATTCTCATTTTGCCAGACAAATGGCCAAGCAACGGTGTGCCATTATCCAAGACAATTTTAAATAAAGCATCGGGCAATGCTTCTTCGACTATGCCCTCTGCTTCGATAACTTGTTTACTCATTTAAATATTCACAACTAATCCGTATTGATAATGTATCATATAAATTCTGGATTGTCAACAAAATATCATGGTCCGACTGCGTAAATTGGATTTTTAGAATTATTTTGTAAGATTTACTATCTTATCGTCCATAATTGCAAAAGTATCTTCAAAGTGAGCACTGAGCGATTTATCCTTGGTATTAACCCCCCACCCGTCCCTTTGCATATACACTTCGTGGGTTCCGAGCGTCAGCATTGGTTCGATGGCAATTGTCATACCTGTGGTGAGTAATTTTCCGGTGTTTTTCTTGCCATAATTTGGAATTGATGGATCTTCCTGAAGACTCTTTCCGATACCGTGACCAGCAAGGTCGCGAACTACGCCAAGTCCGTTCTCTTTGGCCATTGCTTCGACGGTCGCACCAATATCTCCCACTCTGGACTGATTGGGCCTTATTGCCGCGGCAGCCGCTTTAAGCGAGTCTTCGGTTACTCTGAGTAGCTTGGCTATTTCGCTGCTTGGTTGGCCGAGGTATTTACTTCTGGCGCAGTCGAGACAATATCCCTTGTAGACAATACCGAAATCTACACCGACCAAATCTCCTTCGTGCAGTGGCTTGTTATTGGGGATTCCGTGAACGACAACATCATTGACAGAGGTGCACAGTGATGCCGGGTAACCATTAAAGCCAAGAAATGCTGGCCGAACGTGGTATTTTTGACAGAGCTCGTTGGCAAGGTCGTTAAGCTGAGCTGTGGTAACGCCAGGGTTGATTGCATTGACAATGGCTTTAATCATTTGCGACATAATTTTGCCACCTTCATGCATAATTTCTATCTTAAGAGCGTCGCGTCTATTCATTTAATACCAACCTATTAATTTATCTGCTTTGTCGAATAATTTTTTATTACCGTCCTTGACACTATATATCTCTATTTTGCCGTCTCCGTTAATATAAGCAATCAAATTTCCATCAGAATTTATAATAGTATCGTGACTATCTTTATTGCTTTTACTTAACGTTTGTTTTTTGCTTTTAATATCATATGCGATAATATTGTTTTTTGACGCGTCTGTGGTGACCACAACGGTCCCACTGCTGGCTGATAGTGATTTAACAACGTTCTTAACCTCGGCAATATCCTCGACTTTTCCGTTGTCTACGTTGAGCGATTTCACGGATGACTGACTACCAGAAACTACAAAGACCAAGGTGCTGTCAGTTGACCAGCGAAGAAATGATATCTGGTTTTCATTACTGTAATAGGACTTCGAGCTGGTACCCACTACCATAATGTTGTAACCGTAATCTTTTTCCGCGTTAGAAAAAGAAAGATAAGCTATCTTATCACCACTGGGA
>CAYUJF010000001.1:0-11155 GCA_964445015.1 uncultured Candidatus Saccharibacteria bacterium | reverse complement strand
CTCAAAGCTGCTAATATCTGCAATTTCTTTTCCTTTATTCCATTTTTGATTAATTGGCTCAAGTAGTAGTAGTGTTCCACTTTCGGAAGATGTCAGTGAGATATTCTTAGTAGGCTCTTTAAAAGCCTCTTTGCTATCGTCGGATAAATTGCGGTAGATGATTTGGCTGTCTAATTCATAGACCAGTGTTCCGCTAGGCTGCCATGGCTTAAGGCCGCTAATTTTTTCGACGGTATTTTTTATCTTTGTAGAGGTACCATCTGGACCACCGTCCTTCACTAGAAAACCTATGGCCACGACGGCTGCAATTAATATGATAGGTATCGATAATTGCCAAACTTTCTTTTTCATCGGCTACATGTATTTGTCATAGGTCTGTGTTGCCATATGAGACTTGATTTGATTCATGGTTTCTATGGCGACGGCCACGATAATTAATATACCGGTACCACCCAAGGCGATAGCTTTAAAGGTGGTAGTTGTTGCCTGTAAAATGAAAGGTACTACGGCAATACACGCAAGGAACAGAGCGCCAATTGTGGTTACTTTGTATACGATGTTTTTAATATATGCTGCGGTTTCGTTACCAGGTCTGACTCCGGGAATAAAACTGCCCTGCTTTTGGAGATTGTCAGCCATCTGCATGGGCTTAATAATCACCGATGTGTAAAAGAAGGTGAAGGCCACAACCAGAATAAAGAATAATATCGCATAATAATAGTTGTTGTTAATAAACTGATTAATTGCATGGGCTGCATTAGAGAGCCACTCTGACCGAGCGTTCATGAATACCTGTGCCGCTAACCCGGGAAAGACGAGCAAGCTTGTGGCGAAAATAATAGGAATAACTCCTGGAGTGTTTATCTTAATCGGTAGGTATGAGTCGACTTTGGATGGGTCGCGCATATTTCTAAAGCGTCTGGCGTAGGTAACGGGTATGCGCCTCTCGGCTTGTGTGACCCAAATGATAATGACGATCATCGCTACAATAACGAGTCCGTACAGAATTGATTTTACCGTTTGCATCGGGTCGCCCGATGAAATCTGAACAAGATTCTGTATGCTCGGTGGTAGCCCGGCAATAATGCCGAAGGCGATAATGGTGGAGATGCCATTGCCTATCCCCTTCTCACTGATTATTTCACCAATCCACATGAGAAGAATGCTTCCAGCAACGGCAACCGTAAGCATTAGAGCATAGTCCCAAGTTGTGAGGATTGAAATAATACCCTGGCTTTGCAGCAGACGTGCCAACCCAAATGCTTCAATAAACGCCAATGGAATAGTGGCGTAACGGGTGTACTGGTTAATTTTCTTCGTGCCATACTCACCTTCCTTCTGGAGAGATTCCAGTGATGGGATAACCATTGTCAAAAGCTGGAACATGATTGACGAAGAGATGTACGGCCCAACGCCAAGCAGCGCAATCGAAAACCGGCTCACTGATCCACCGGAAAATAAATCGAGCATCCCAAAGACTTGATTAGATGCAAAATATTGTTTGAGTCCTGTGATATCAACACCCGGCAATGGGATATGGGCTAAAATCCTAAAAACAATTACCAGGAGTATCGTAATTAGTATTCTTTTACGGAGATCTTTATTGGCAAGAATTAAATTGAGTGATCTTAGAGGATTCACAATAATCTCATTATAATAGGAAGTCGAGGTACTGGGAACCTTTTAGCTACTTCTTCTCTTTGGACAGTTTTTTCTGTGTATTCTTACTCAGTGCGCAGTGGCTCAAATCAACCTTTTTGGTCAGGGTTCCGTCGGATAGAATCTTAATCTGTGTTTTAGGGTCCTTAACGATCTTTTTCGAGATTAGGAGCTTGGCATCCAAGACATCTCCATCAGAGCATATTCTTTCTACATCGCCAAGATTAAGGGATATTTTAGGCTTGATCTTTAGGAACTTACCACCCTTAATTTTGGGCAAGCGAGCAAATATCGGAGATTGACCGCCTTCAAAACCAAGTCGTGTCTTATAACCTGAGCGCGATTTCTGACCCTTGGTACCACGACCGGCTGTTTTGCCTTGACCGGCGCTAATACCACGAGCGACACGTTTGCGGCTTTTAACTGATTTAGGTAGTTCGTGCAGTTTCATATTGGTCCTTAAAATGATGTCAACGCCAGCATGGTAGCCTTGGCGACATTGATTTTATTCGATGATCCTAATGACTTAGCTACAATGTTCTTAATTCCAGCCGCCTCAATAACAGCTCTAACAGTACCGCCGGCAATAAGTGAAGTACCTTTCGGCGCCGGTTTGAAATAAATTCGGGCGCTGCCGTACGTTTGCAGAATATCGTGAGGAATGGTGTCATCAACAATTTTTACATGTTTGGTGTGCTTTTTGGCATAGGCTGTTGCTTTCGCGATAGCCTGACTGACATCGTTAGCTTTGGCGACCCCAATTGCAACACTACCTTTTAAATCACCGATAACAACAAGGGCTCTAAAACGAATTCGTCGGCCTCCCTTTACGGTACGCGAAATCCTGTCAATTTGGATGACTTTTTCGTAACCCTCTTTTTTAAAACCTTTTTTGGGTTCTTGCGTCCTCATAATGTGATGCCTTCCTCTCTGATAGCTTCTGCTAGTAACTTAACATTGCTTGTATAGAGATTACCATTTCGGTGTAAGACCGCTTTTTGAATCTTATTCGTTTTAGCCACTTCGGCAATCTTCTTCGCCAGCAGTATAATTCTTTTCTTGGGGTCCAAGTCGGCAAATTCCTTATTCTTCGTGGATACTCCGCCGACAATTCTATTGTCTATCTGGAGGTAAACCTCAAGATGTTTCAAGCTTTTATTAACCACAAAAACAGCCTTTTTTGACGAAAGCTTCATTTTGGCTTTAATGCGGTTAACTCTTTTTGCTTTATCGTTGATTTTTGACATATTATCGATTATTTAGCTGCACCTTCGGCGGCCTTGGCGGCCTTACCGACTTTTCTGCGGATTATTTCATCAGAATACTTAATGCCCTTACCTTTATACGGCTCCGGTGGTTTAATGCGGCGGATTCTGGCAGCCGTCTCACCGACTAATTGTTTGTCTATACCCGAAACCGTAATGGTGTTCTTTTTAACTTCTATAACGATACCCTCTGGAATTGGAAAATTGACGGGGTGCGAAAAGCCAACATGTAATACCAGCTGTTTCTCCTCGGCCTCAGCACGGAATCCAACACCCTTCATCTCAAGTATCTTCGTATAACCTTCAGTGACTCCATCAACCATATTCTGGATTAGTGTTCGGGTAAGGCCGGAAATACTTCTTGATTTTCGCGAGTTGTTTTTTGCGTTGACCTTGATAGATTTTTCCTGAATGTCAACTTCAATATCTCGTGATAGGCCCATATTGAGGTTGCCCTTTGGACCGTCAATTTTAATATTATCACCCTCTATTTTAGCGGTGATTCCGTCCGGCAATAATACTGGTTTTTTTGCTATACGTGACATTTTAGTAAACCTCGCAAATTAATTCGCCGCCCAAGCCCTTGCTTTTGGCGTCCTGCCCTGTCATCAAACCCTGGCTGGTCGATATCATAATTATGGCCAAACCACCCATTGGTCGGGGAATGCTATTGGCTTTCTTAAATACTCGTTGACCGGGTTTGCTAATTCTCTTAACACGATTAATTCGTTTTTCACCCAGTTCGAGACTAAGCTTTTTAAATCCGTCTTGATTGATGATTTTACTATTCTTTAAGTAGCCATTAGCAACCAACACCTTGGCAATTGATTCCTTAATACGCGAATATTCAACAACTGTCGTTCTGCGACCAGCGTCTTGAACATTCTTAATCGTCACCAACATATTTGCAATGGGATCGGTTACCATGATGATTTTGTTACTCCGGGTATTTGACCTTTACTCGCCAGCTCTCTGAAACAAATTCGGCACAAACCAAATTGTCTCATAAATCCGTGTTTGCGTCCACACTTAAGACACCTGTTAACGGTTCTACTCGAAAACTTTGGCTTTCGCATTGATCTGGCGATAATTGACTTTTTAGCCATTTTTGACCTCTTCTTTTACAAACGGGAAACCAATTATTTCTAATAATTTCTGACTTTTTTGTTTGTCTGAGTTTTTGATACGCATTGAAATCGAAAGGCCGTGTGTGGTCTTTATCTTGTCGTACGGTATTTCGGGGAAAATTGTTTGTTCTCGGAACGACATAGTGTAATTGCCCTGGTTATCCAGACCACTCTTCTTCAACCCTCTGAAATCGCGTATTCTCGGCAGATCGATTTTAAGAAGTCGTTCAATAAAGCTGTACATTCGATTGCCTCGCAGTGTCACCATCGTGCCGACTACAACACCCTCTCTAATTTTGAAGCCAGCGATAGATTTCTTGGCGACTGTGTTGACGGGTGATTGGCCAGTGACTGTAAGTAAGGTATTACGAGCTTCTTCGAGTTTAGGTTTGTCGTTGTCGGCATCTCCAACGCCTACATTTAAAACAACTTTTTCAAGTTTCGGCAAAGCATTGACATTTTTGATGTCTAATTCTTTTGTTAAAGCTTCATTAATTTGCTTGATGTCTATCATTTTATATCTCGTTGCCGCACTTGGCGCATTTTTTAATTTTGCTATCACCCTTTTGCTCGATACGTACGCGAGCAGGTTTTGAACATTTGGAACAAACCAGCATTACATTGGAAACGTCAATCGGGAGTGTTTTGTCGGCAATGCCACCATGCGGGTTGGTTTTGCTGGCCTTTAAATGTTTTTTAACTACATTGATGTTTTTAACAACCACTTTGTTTTTCTTACCGATAACTTCAAGCACCTCGCTGATTTTACCGCGATTGTTACCACTTAATATTTTGACTGTATCGCCTTTTTTAATGGTCATTATAATACCTCGGGTGCCAATGAAATTATTTTATTAAATCCTTTGTCTCTTAACTCTCTGGCAACTGGCCCGAAAATACGGGTGCCTTTTGGAGTCTTGTCGGCGTTGACTATCACAACAGCATTTTCGTCGAAGCGCAGTACGGTACCATCTTTACGTCGCAAAGGCTTGACCTGTCGAACAATGACTGCTTTTTGTACTTCTTTTTTCTTAACTGTGCCGCTTGGGATAGCGCTTTTAACTGACACGGTGATAATATCGCCAATTTGAGCAGTACACCTTGTCATAGGTTTCAAAGTGTTGATGCAGGCCACGACTTTAGCGCCTGTATTATCTGCCACATTCATTCTTGTACCTGGTTGAATCATGATGATATTATTTATCGGCTATTTTCCAATGGATATTCTTCGATATCGGCCTTGTTTCTTCGATTAAGACAGTTTGCCCGACCTGTAAAGTATTTTCCGGGTCGAAGACATGTACTTTTTTCGATATTTTGTATTGTTTGCCGTAGATTTTATGTTTAACCTTACGCTCGATCATTACAGAAGCGCTTGAATTATTCTTTTTAACGACTGTACCTGTTAATCTAACTTTCATGGCTTTTCATCTCCAGCAGCGTATATAATTTCGCTACTTCACGTTTTAACATTTTAATTTCTCGGACGTTCTTTATTTTACCTCTGGTTGCATCAAACATCAAGCTGTTAATCTTAGCTTTTTTATCTCCGATCTCCTTTTGCAGCAAGTCTGTTTTAGAAGATGCGTATTGTTTGATGAATTCTTTATTTTTCATATGGTTTGGAAATAATAACTGTCTTTATGGGTAATTTATGCTTGCCCAGTGTTAAAGCTTGTTTCAGGGTGGCGCTGTCCAAGCCATCGCATTCGAATATCACGGTACCCGGTTTGACTGTCGCAACAAAATGGTCAGGTGCACCCTTGCCCCCGCCCATGCCGACTTCAGCAGCAGATTTAGTGACAACTCTGTCAGGGAATACTCTAATCCAAACCTTTCCACCACGCTTCATGTAACGGGTAATGGCACGTCGAGCCGCTTCGAGCTGACGGGAAGTGACCCAACCGCGCTCAAGAGCTCGGATACCCATAGCACCAAAACTCAAAGTGCAGGTACGCGTGCTAATACCTTTTCTTTTGCCCCTGAACTGTTTGCGATGTTTTAATTTCTTAGGTAGTAACATGATATTTATTTCTCGGAATATATCCAAATTTTAATACCGATTGTGCCATAGGTGGTACTTGCGTGATACACAGCGAAATCGATATTTGATCTAATAGTTGACAGTGGAATTTTGCCTTCGGTAAACTTTTCATTTCGAGCGATTTCTGCGCCATTTAATCGTCCGGAGATATTAGCTTTAATGCCACCGGCACCTGACTGGATAACCTTTTGCATGGCCATTTTAACGGCTTTTCGGTAAGAAACACGTCTTGATATTTGTCCGCCAATGTTCTGTGCAACCAAGAAAGCGTTTAAGTCAGGTTTCTTAATTTCCAAAATCTCAATATCTACTTTGCCGGATACAAATTTCTTGATATCTTGGGTGAGTTTTTCAGCGCCCATACCTGATCTGCCGATAACGACACCAGGTCGGCCAGAATTAATTATAACCTTGGTTCGATCGGCTGTTCTTTCAATATTGATATCTGAAATTGCGGCCTGGGGGTTGTAATTTTTATTAATGAAATCACGTATAACAATATCCTCATGCAAAAGCTTGCGGTATTTGACTTTATCACCAGAAAACCATCTGGACTCCCAGTTGTGGTTCGTGGCCAAACGATAACTTTTAGGATTAATTTTTTGTCCCATTTTGGGTATCCTTTTTCTTTATTGTGGCTTCGCCATCTTTAGGCGCCTCCGCAGTCTTATCTATTTTCCTCGGTTCGTCGCTTAAAGTCAAGATAATATTGGATGTTTTATGGACATATCTATTGCCATATCCGCGTGATCCGGACCTAAATCGCTTAAAGACAGGCCCTTTGTCAATTCTGACTTCGGAAACAATCGGATCTGAAGCTACCGAGCCTTTATCTTTCAATATAGCCATGGCGTTTGTAATGGCGTGGTTGAAATATGAACCACATCGGAGATTTGACGCCTTGATAATCCAAAGTGCCTGAGATACTTTTTTATTTCTAATGGCACCGGAAATTCTCGCGGCCTTTAACGGCGCGACTTTGGCATATTTAATTGTAGTGGTAGCTTTAGTCATTTTCTATTATTCTTTTTTAGCGGCTGGTGCGGGTGATGCCGAGGCTGCAGCTTCCTGTTCCTTGGCAATACGTCCGCCATGCTTTCTGAACTTTCTGCTCGGGGCAAATTCGCCCAGTCTGTGACCAACCATATCTTCCGTAACCAGAAAACTGATATGGTCTTTGCCGTTGTGTACCGCTAGCTTGATTCCAACAAATTCCGGAGAAATCACCGAGCTGCGTGCCCATGTTTTTATAGCCACGTTTGAATTATCTCTTTGGGCAATCTGCACTTTCTTAAGCAGGTTTTCGTCAATATATGGACCCTTTTTTAGCGATCTGCTCATTTTTTTCTCCTCTTGGGTCTTGGTTTTACAATAAACGGACTTAATTTACGGCTTGTCTTGTAACCCATAGCCGGCTTACCCCAAGGTGTTTTTGGATGCTTAAGACCGATTGGGTTAACACCTTCACCACCACCGTGCGGGTGAGCGGCAGGGTGCATCGCCTTGCCTCTGACAGTCGGTCTAATACCCATGTGTCTCTTGCGGCCAGCTTTGCCGTACTTAACCATATTGTGCATTTCATTACTGAGTGTGCCAACAGATGCCAGACAATTCTTGTGGAATTTTCTGACTTCACCGGATGGTAATTTGACCAGGGTATAATCACCTTCGTGAGCCATGATTATTGCCTTGGTACCGGCAGCTCGAACCATTTTAGCCTTGCTATTAGGTGTAATTTCAATAGCGTGAATTGCAATACCGGTTGGGATGTTGCCAATATTTGTTCTATTACCCTCGTCGATACTCGCTTCTTTGCCATGAGACAATTTATCGCCAATCTTCATGCCGTTAGGAGCTAAAATGTAGAAATGTTTGCCGGTGCTGTCTTTAACCAGAGCGATATTAGCGCTTCGATTTGGGTCGTACTCAAAACGAATCACTTCGAGCTCGCCTTGACCACAATTATTTAGGGTAGAGATAATACGATATTTTCGGGCCGCGCCGCCGCCTTTGTGACGGGTCGAAACATGGCCCCGGTCATCCCTGCCCAGAGACCTTGTGTGTTTCTTAACAAGGCTGCGCATTGGCTTAACCTTCGCTACGCCTTTGCGCACCACATAAGAAGCTCCGCGAGATCCCGAGGTGGTTGGCTTTAGATATCTAATATTTCGTGTTAGCTTTTTCATGAGGTAGCCTCAAAACCATCGATTTTTTTGTCTTTGGGCAATTTCACTGTCATAAACTTAACCTTGGTCATTGTTGATTTACCGCGTCGTCTCTTAACAACCTTCGTAATTTTACTGTTGACGCTAACTACTTTACCTTTGATTTTATCTTCGATAACTTTCTTAAACTGACGTTTCTGGACGGAAACAGGTACCACGAATGTGTATACATTAAGCTGACTCAGTGAAAGAGTTTTCTCGGTCATAGACGGCTTGTGGATAATTTCGTGGTTCATATTATTTAAAATACTTATCTATCGCTTTTAACGACCAGACACAATATTTATTCTTCATAACATCATAGGTGTTAATACTGTTAGCGCCGACGTTTTGAATGTATGGAATATTGCTGGTCAATTTGTAAATCGTTGGTTCGTTATCTGTAACGAGTAGAATTCGATTACCGGCTTCGATGTGTTCATGGATTGCCTTAAGGAAATCAGCTCTCTTAACACCATCCTTACAATCTAAACCAAACATCGTGCCATCTTTTATTTTGCTGCTGATTGCAACCCGCGCAGCGTTTTGTCGCATTTTTTTGGGCAAATTCAAAACAAAATTATTGAAACGAGTTGGTCCGAAGGTGACACCACCGCTTCTCCACAATGGAGATCGGCTTGAACCAGCTCTTGCTCGGCCGGTACCTTTTTGTTTCCATGGTTTCTTACCGCCGCCGCTTACTTGCGACCTGTCCAGGGTATCAGCAGTGGCAGTGTGGCTTTTGCTTCTGTGAACTTTAATAGCCTGAGCAATAAGTTTTGGATTTTCTTCAACCAAAAAACTATCGCTTATATTGCCCTCAGAAAGCGTTTTGGAACCTTCGCCGATATTAATTACCTTTATTTTCATTTTGATTGAATTTTAATCCATGCACCCTTGGGTCCTGGAATGGAACCGTTGAGTAGAATTATGTTTTCATCTTTAACAACGTCGAAGACGGTTGATTCACAGCGGCTCAAAACATTGCCCATGTGGCCAGCCATTTTCTTGCCTTTAAAGACACGTTGTGGATAGGCGCTACCAATCGAGCCAGGCGCTCGATGATGGTCGGAACCGTGAGTGGTTGGACCTCTGTGGAAGCCATGTCTCTTAATGTTGCCGGCGTATCCTTTACCTTTGGTGATGCCGGAAACGATTACTACATCATCTTTCTTGAACTGATCGATGTCGGCCTTATCACCTTTTTTCAATTCCGTTTCGTCAATTTTGAATTCATAGATTTTCTGTGGTGCATTTTCTAATCCGGTGATTTGGCCAGCCAGTGATTTGCTGATTTTGTCAGCTTTTCTAACGCCGGCACCCAACTGCACCGAACCATAGCCGTCTTTATCGGTTGACTTTTTGACTCTGACAACGCTATTGGCGGTGGCTTGAACCACTGTCAAAGCACCTGCACCAGTTTCGGTGAAAGCTCTTGTCATGCCAATTTTTCTTCCGATAATCATACTCATAACCTTTTCCTCTTGATCCTTCCCGGTAGCGGGATGATATCAGGAGGCCTTAATGATTTATTTTAATGGAACGTCTATGTCTTAATTTCTATGTCGACGCCGCTAGGCAAGTCGAGACTCATAAGCATGTCAATCGTCTGTCCGGTAGGATTTAACACATCTATAAGTCGCTTATGGGTCCGCATTTCAAACTGTTCTCTGGAATCCTTGTGAATGAACGTTGATCGCAACACAGTCATTTTCTTGATTTGTGTTGGCAGCGGAATCGGTCCGGCCACTGTCGCACCCGATCTCAAAACAGTATCAATGATTTTGGCGCAGGCCTTATCGATAATTCTGTGATCGTAAGCCTTGAGCCTGATTCTGATCTTCTGCTTAAGTTGATTTGATGCGCTTTTGGTGGCCATTTTATTACTTTATAATCTTGGTAACAATTCCGGCTCCGACTGTTCTACCACCTTCACGGATGGCGAACTTCATACCTTCTTCGATAGCAACCGGTACAATCAGTTTAACCTTGAAGTTGATGGTGTCACCAGGCATGATCATTTCTGTGCCTTCTGGTAATTCGATTTCACCGGTAACGTCAGTGGTTCTGATGTAGAATTGCGGTTTGTAGCCTTTGCTAAACGGTGTGTGTCGGCCACCTTCATCTTTGGTCAAGATGTAAACCTTGGTTTCGAATTCGGTGTGAGGAGTGATTGAACCTGGCTTGGCCAAAACCTGGCCGCGTTCAACATCTTCTCTTTCAATACCGCGCAACAGAACGCCAACGTTATCACCAGCTTGACCTTCGTCGAGCATCTTATTGAACATTTCAACACCAGTAACAACAACCTTGGTGGTTTTCTTAATACCAACGATTTCAACTTCGTCGTTGATCTTAACCATACCACGGTCGATTCTACCGGTAACAACAGTACCTCGGCCTTTGATTGAGAAAACGTCTTCGATCGGCATAAGGAACGGCTTGTCGGTGTCGCGCTCTGGGTCGGGAATTTCAGAATCAAGCGCGTCAGTTAGCTCAATGATGGCTTTTTCAGCATCAGCATCACCTTCGAGTGCTTTCAAGGCTGAACCTCTGATGATCTTGGCATTGTCACCGTCGTATTCATACTTGCTCAAGAGTTCGCGAATTTCCATTTCAACGAGGTCGATAAGTTCAGGATCCTTAACTTGGTCAACTTTGTTCAAGAAAACAACAATTTTAGGCACACCAACCTGGTTGGCCAAAAGAATGTGCTCGCGAGTTTGCGGCATTGGGCCGTCGGCAGCGCTAACAACCAAAATAGCGGCGTCCATTTGAGCGGCACCAGTAATCATGTTCTTGACGTAGTCAGCGTGACCGGGACAGTCAACGTGAGCATAGTGACGTTTGTCAGTT